>NZ_JAMPLB010000050.1:0-49054 GCF_039962325.1 Leptolyngbya sp. PL-A3 | reverse complement strand
GCGATCTAAACGACCTAAGCATCGATTAGGAGGGTCTGGGGCTGTAACCCAGTCCTTGGTGGCCTGAAATGCTCCACCTGAAATGGCAATACTCACGCCAGATGACCCACTAGTAGGCTACGGCCTAAGTTCGTTGCCTACTAGGGTCTGTTTTAAGGACTATCTTTTTGTGCGCAAAGCATACGGAAAGATACTCCTTAAAACAGACCCGAAGAATTAAGCATGGGTTGTGCCATCCGGCATAATTGCCCCGGTCAAAATCGCCCCAGTCAACTTCACCATTAACTTGTCTCGTACACCTACCTGAGCATTGCTGAGATCGGCTCCAGTCAGGTCGGCTCCACTTAGATCAGCTCCAATCAAGTTGGCCTCACGCAAATTAGCGTTGCGGAGATTTGCTTGCAACAAATTGGCCCGGAAGAGGTTGGCTCGTTGTAGGTTGGCATCACTGAGGTTCACTTTGTGTAAAAAGCAATCACTCAGATTCGCATTACTAAGGTTCGCCCGGCTCAAGTTGCGCCCTGAAAGGTCTTTCTCCTTCAAGTTTTGGCCACTCAAATCTGCACCACTGAGGTCAGGGGCTTGAGGGCGAGGGGGAGGCGGTGACTGGGGAGGAGGAGTATAGGACTGGTTATTCGTTGATTCGTACTTAGCGTAGTTATAGGGATTGGAGCGGTAACTGTAGGACCCCGAGCTATGGCTATCCGACCCATTCTGGCTGGAGGAAGGGTTGCTTGAGTGATTAGAGGAGTGGCTGCTTGAAGAAGAGGAAGGGTTGTTTGAGTGATTAGAGGAGTGGCTGCTTGAAGAACTCGAAGAATGGCTAGATGAATGATTTGTTGAGCTAGCACCATTGGGGCTAGAGGAGTGCCCTGGCGGTGTATAGCCATTGCTATTAGAAGCCCCATAAGGTGAGCGTGAGCCGTTGTTCGGCTGATGAGGCTGAGAGTAGGACTGATAGTAATAGTGCGGACGGGGGGGCGGTTGGTAATAGGACCGAGAACCCCGAGAAGCATTCGAATAGCTGCGGTTGGAGGAAGATGAAGAGGTTGAACCAGAGGAAGGCGGAGTGGAGTGGGTATGAGTCGCGCGCTTCGCTTCTCGCATAGAGCTACGTAGGCGATCGCGCGCCTGGTTCAGCTCCTTCAACTTCTCCTGAGCCTTTTCTAGCAACCGCTGATTGTCCTGGGGAATCCGATCCGGATGCCAGATAAAGACCAGATCTTTATAAGCCTGGTTCACCTCTTCCATGGATGCTCCAGGCTCAAGACCTAATACTCTATAGCTATGGTCAATATCGTTCATTCAGGTCGCGATCGCGTTTCCAGTTTCTTTTATCACCGTACTCTATAGCCCTGTCTATTTATTATTTTGACTGACTCGACCTACCTTTGAGCAGCTTTTAATCAAGGTAGACACCGAGACAGCACAACAGACCGAGCTTTGAGGAATGTATACGCTATTATGACGGATCCTTGGGATGAAGCATCCGTGACACCCTAAGCCTATCGCAAGTCTGTGACTTCTTTTCAGGCCAGAGACTGGGAAGTGCTTAAGTTTTCGTAAGCTTCCCCCACTATCCTCAGCTTATCGGGGGAGAGAGCCGTAAACCTCTACAATCCCATTTAAAAAGGAAAGTTTTTGAATGGTATCTCCAGAAAGAGGGTTTGAAAAGCTTTGGGACGGATTGATCTTTAGAGCGCTGGGTGCGCTAAAAATCAACTTTTCAAACATCCAGGGTCTGGTTAGGACTATGGGTATCTATGGCGAATCTCCTGTTTGAGAAGTTCAGACATTCACAATATCCCAAAATTTTTAGAAAAGTACGGGACTGTTGCAGAACATCACTTGTTTTGCGCCGTTCCCTAGTTAATGTGACAAAAGGGAAGGCTGGAACCAGTCCCAGTCTTCCCTTTTGTCGCATTTATTCAGAAGATTAATCAGGTAGGCTAGCCCAGGCGTGGGCCACCAACTCGCTAAGCTGTTGGCGGGCAGCCGGTTCGAGTAGACGATCATCCGCCATTACTTCAGCCGTGAGGTCTTCCAGGGACCGCCCTTCTTGGCGAGCCAGCCGAATAACCCCGGCGATCGCCGCCGCTACAACAGTTTCATCAACAGGGCGATGGCGCAGTGCCACAATTTCCTCAGGGTTCGTTGGGATGGGATAATTCATAGCTGGAGATGGCCGCTGCCGGTCCGGTTCTAAGATAAGGATGGGGATAAAACCAAAAATATGAGAGATTTGTAAAGATCCTTAAGGTTCGCGTATAGCGAAGTTTAGCGCACTCCTGATCAAATCAACACAGGAATTCTGGGAAATTCCCGAACTAAAACGCTGATGAGAGAGATCCTATACCTGGAAATTCCAACTCCCGATACGGAAGCCGTACGGCAGTGGCTCCAAAACTCCTTTAACCCTGGCGTGGGGCAGAAGCTCGTTACCCCAGATGGCTTTCGCTTGGTGCTACATGATAGCTCTCATATCGCCACAGAATCTGAAACAGGGTCATCGGCCCAATGGGTGACTTTTGTGTGGTCGCTGAACCGCAGTACTTATTTAAAGGTATTCCGCTGGTGCGATCGTTCTACCTACGAAGAATCTCAACTTCTAAAGCAGTTGACTCAGGCCATCCGTCAACAGTTTCCAAACGAATATCCCGCTCCACCCGACATTGACCTGACACAACAAAGCATCTTTGAGGCATTGGCCTCCCACTATCCCAAAACCGTCCAGTACTTCCAGCAGATTCCGAATGGGGAGTACGACCTGACGCGGGTGTACTGGTGGGAGCGACGGTGGCGAGATGGGGTGAATCATCCCCAGCAGCCCCGCCCCGTTGTCTTTCCCCAATCCAATAAGACTGTCCAGGAACTTCTGGCTCAACAGGGCCAGGGCACCCCACCTCCAACCTATGACCTGATCTATGTTGGTGGGGCATTGGGTGCTATTCATGCCGCAGTGATGGCGCAGTTGGGTTACCGAGTGCTGCTGCTAGAGCGCCTACCCTTTGGGCGAATGAATCGGGAGTGGAATATTTCTCGGCAGGAGTTTCAGGGCTTGATCGACCTGGGCCTATTTACCCAGGAGGAGTTTGAGTCCATGATTGCCCGGGAGTACCGGGATGGATTCAACAAGTTTTTTGATGCCAACAACCCGGCGATCGCCAAAGCCCCTATCCTCCACACCCCCACGGTGTTGAATATCGCGATGGATGCCGAAAGGCTGTTGGGGCTGTGTGGCGAAAAACTGCGGGCTGCAGGCGGCGATATTTGGGACGAAACCGAATTCGAGCGGGCCGACATGGCCCAGGACGGGGTCGTGCTACAGGTGCGAAACCTGGCTACTCAAGTTCCCCGATGCGCCATAGGTCGGCTTCTGGTCGATGCCATGGGGACGGCTTCCCCGATCGCCTGGCAATTAAATGGCGGTCGTGCCTTTGATAGCGTTTGCCCAACGGTCGGAGCCGTTATCGACGGTGGCTTCGAACCGGGCGTCTGGGATTCTGACTACGGGGATGTACTGAATAGCCACGGAGACGTGTCGCGAGGGCGGCAGTTAATCTGGGAACTATTCCCCGGTCGGGGTGACGAACTCACCTTCTACCTGTTCCATTACCATCAGGTTCACCCCAAGAACCCCGGCTCCCTGCTGGATCTGTACGAAGACTTTTTCACGATCCTGCCGGAGTATCGCCGCTGTGATATGGACAAGCTGCGCTGGAAGAAGGCCACCTTCGGCTACATTCCGGGATTCTTTAGTGTGGGTGGGGGCGATCGCACCGTCGCAGGCGATCGCCTAGTTGCGATCGGTGATGCCGCATCTCTGCAATCTCCCCTGGTATTCACGGGCTTCGGCTCTCTCGTGAGAAACCTGCCTCGATTAACAGTGCTGCTGGATGTAGCTTTACGCCATGATCTGCTTCAGGCCCAATACTTAAATCAGATTCGCGCCTTCCAGAGCAACATTGCTGTGACCTGGCTGTTCTCCAAGGGGATGATGGTACCCACGGGTAAAAACATTTCGCCCGAGCGGGTGAACTCCATGCTGAATACTTTCTTCGGAATATTAGCTGCAGAACCCCCTGAAGTGGCTGATCGCTTTATTAAGGATCGAGCTGGTTGGAAAACTTTTAACTATATGGCCATTAAAGCGGCCTGGAGAAACCCGCGATTGCTGCTGTGGATTTGGGAATTAGCCGGCCCACGCGACCTGATATGGTGGGTCGGTAGTTACCTCAACTTTACGTTGATGGCTCTGGTGAGCTGGTTATTTCAATGGCTTCCTGGCTTTACTCAGTGGGTGCAGCCCTGGTTGGAACCCCGCAATCCTGGCCTATGGTTCTGGCTGTTGTCTCGTAGTTATGGGCTCACCTATGGCATGGGAATTCCTCAGGGGATGCGACAGGGGATGGGGCGATCGCTTCGTTCTACTCCCCCCCGAGTGGTCTCACCCCCTGTTTCGTCGGGCACTACGCCTATGGGCTGATACGCGTGAAATGCCTCAGGGGCCTGAATATCGCGTAATCTCCCTGAGATCCAGGTTAAGACTTCCTTACTTACTATCGACAAATAGGTGGTTGTTCCGGATGTCTACTGATAGACTGGGTATAGTTTGAAGTTTCTATGAGATGTCTCCTGCACCTCCGGGTTAGCACGTGGGCTTCATGGATGCAAACTGAATCTCCTTGATACTGAATAGTGTTGGTCTGTGGTGTCATGTCTTGTGCATGGCACTTTATTTTTGTGAATGTTTTTTGAAAGGCAGAAGGCAGAAGAGGGAAGGTCGTGGGGAATCGGTAATAGAACAAGAGAAGGACTTGCTTACCTTCTTTTCTAATCCTCAATCCTTCGCCTTTCCTTCTGCCCTCTGCCTTCTGCCTTACAGCGCTTTTCAAGCGCTGTCAATTTGAAATATTACAGAATGCTGCTGACGAACACTCACTCAACAGGTACTCTCGTTAGACTGAAAGGCGATTCTCTTCAGAGGGTTGAGTTGTCCCCAATTGCCTTTTAGGCCGCTCATCCCAACTAAGAGGTTTGAAATCTCCTGGAAAGGGCTGATTCTTTCGGTGCTGTAAGGCCAAAAGAATCAATATTTCAAACACCTTTTGATAGCCTCTGATAAGCGAGTGAAATTTATGCTAAATCGTGTGCTGAGCACCGTGTTGATTGGCCTGTTAAGTCTGGCATCACTGGTGCTGCCTGCATCTTCAGCCCAGGCTGCGAGCTGTACCCTCACGGCGATCGTCTGGGAGGGATACACCGATCCATCCTTTACTCAAGCATTTGAAGAACAGACGGGTTGTACCGTTAAAGCGACCTATGCCGGCTCGAGTGACGAAATGTTCGCAAAGTTCCGCACGGGTGGCGGTCGTAACTATGATTTGATTTCGGCTTCGGGTGATATCACAGAAAGACTTTACAAAGCTGGATTGGTGGAGCCTATCGATACCAGCAAGCTGCAAAATTACAGCAGTGTGTTCAAATCCTTTCAGGGTGGTAGATGGAACACGTTTGATGGCAAGCCTTATGGTGTGACTTTCGCCTGGGGACCGAATGTGCTGGTTTACAACACAGAAGACGTGAAAAAAGCACCCACCTCCTGGGATGTGTTGTCAGATCCGCAATATGCCGGGAAAATTTCTCTACCAGACAACCCCATGACTATCGCAGACGTAGCGCTGTGGTTAGGGAAGCCCGATCCCTATGATTTAAGTGATGAGGATCTGGCAGAGGTGAAGGAGACCCTACTGGCCCTGCGACCCAACATCCGCAAATTCTGGACGACTGCCGGGGAGTTGGCCAATCTATTCCAGTCGGGTGAAATTGTAATGGCCCATGCTTGGCCGCTGACTTATACCCAGCTCAGCAACGAAGGGTTTCCGGTAGCCTCCGCCAGCCCTAAAGGGAAACTGACCGGATGGACGGATTCCTGGATGATCTCCAAAAACTCCCGCCATGAAGATGCCGCTTATCAGTGGATTGATTATATTTTGAGCGGCGAGGGCCAAAAAGGCGTGATGGATGTGACCGGATACTCGGGCGCAACCACCCTGGGCGCTAAAGCCGTTGGCGCTGAAAAGGCCCACGAGCTGTTTATGGATGACCTGTCGCTGCACTCCCAGATCAACATGTGGCAGAGTGTGAAAAATTACGACCAGTGGGTTCAGGTGTGGAATGAAATCCGTAGCTAATGCTTTCTTCTAAGAATCTGCTTTAAAAGTTAATTTTTCGTGCGCTACGCGCACGAAAAATTAACCCTTGGCGGACTTTTCAAACAGTTTCTTGCCATATGTTCAGTAATTCTCGTTTTGGAATCCAGCCGGAAAACTGCTCGCCCGGGACGAGCCGTTTTCCGGCTTCAAATCCGAGAGTTCGTGCCCGTAGGGCACGAACTCTCGGATTTGAAGCTCACAATGAGAATTGCTGCCATGTGTTACGCAAGCTTGACGGCGATCGCCCCACCCGGTAAAACAGCAGAGTATAGGCGATCGCCCTTTAGGATTACCAATATGGAAGACCCCAACAATCGCAAAGCGCTTTCAGTGCTTTGTCATGCGGCTGTTTTTCTGAGCTCGACGATCATTGCCATTTCGATTCCCATTATTGTTCTCTATGTTTCAAATGACCCCGTCGTGAAGGAAAACGCGAAGGAATCCTTAAACTTCCATATCAATCTTTATGCTTATGCAATTCTCTTTTTTGTCTTAATTCTGTTTGTTATTGGCATTCCGTTGCTAGTGTTGTTGGGTGTTGCCAGCATTGTAATGCCTATCATTGCCATCGTAAAAGTGCTCGAGCGGCCTGACATTCCCTATCGTTATCCCTTTATCTTCCGCCTGTTCTAATCTTTAAAGCTGTAAAAGATTCCCGGGTGCATCCCACGTCTGCAAATTTGGAAACCCACTTTTGTGAGTGAAGCGGGCGAAGCCCGCTTCACTCACAAAAGTGGGATGCACCTAAATTCCCAGAAAAAACATTTTATGCTTTGGCAGATGAAATTAAGTCAAGTCTAGTTTCAAAACCTTGACGCGGGTTTGAAATCTTGGGTAGAACCACATTGGTACCTCTTAGATGACGATCTCTGGCTCCCCAAGTTTAACGATGGCAGACTCTAACACTCGCAAAATTCTATCGGTTATTTGTCACGCTTCCGTGTTCTTCACTTCCACCGTTGCGGTCATTGGTGTTCCCCTGGTCATCCTGTTTGTGAGCCAGGATCCGGTAGTGAAAGCCAATGCTAAGGAAGTTTTGAATCTTCAAATTAATTTGTTGTTCTATGGGCTTGTCTTTGGCCTTCTTGTACTTGTTGGCATTGGTATACCTCTTCTCATTCTGTTAGGAATTGCGAGCATCATTCTACCCATCTTCGCGATCATCTCGGTTTTGAATCACCCCAATACTCCTGCTTCCTATCCGTTTATCTCTCGGATTTTGTAAACCACCGTCAACTTTTCGCTATGGATGCTTCCTTTAGGCGATCGCGCTCCATCTTCCCCACAGGTCTGTATGCATCACTCATTCCACCTTTACTGTGGATGACGCTGCTGTACTTCGTACCGCTGGCAATTTTGATGTCCTATAGCGTTTGGAAGCTGGAGTCGTTTGATATTGTCCGGCAGTTCAATCTCTCAAATTTTCACGCGATTTTCACCAATCCATCCTACCGTACAGTCATTTTACGAACGGTAGGTACAGCGCTTGGGGTCACGTTGATTGACATTTTGATCGCGCTGCCTGTGGGGTATTTTATTGCCAACTATGGGCAGCGCTATCGTGGCATTCTCACCACGCTGGTTATCCTGCCGCTGTGGTCAAGCTACTTAGTTCGTGTGTTTGCCTGGAAAATTATTCTCGGCTACAACGGCATTTTGAATACCGCACTGATGGGTCTGGGCATTCTGCAAGAACCCAGCTCGGTCTTTCTTTATAATCAGTTCTCCACCATGCTGACCTTTGTGCACGTGTGGTTACCCTTTATGATTTTGCCCGTCATCACCGCCTTTGAAAAACTCCCGCGCAATTTGCTGGAAGCCTCTGCAGATTTGAATGCGTCGCCATTGGTTACCTTTCGACGGGTGATCCTACCTCTGGTGATGCCGGGAGTGTTGGCAGGTTCCATTAATGTGTTTTCGCTGACAATGGGCGATTTTATCACCCCCAGCCTGGTAGGCAGCCCCAACGGAATTATGCTGGGTAATTTGATTTCGTCTCAGTTTGGGGTGGCGTATAACTGGCCGTTGGGTGCAGCTTTTGCCCTGGTGGTGATGTTAATTGTGTTTGGGGGGTTGGCGATCGCCCTCCGCCAAGGCGCACTTGATTAAACTTCTAGCAAAGCCGAAAAAGTGTTAGCGCGATGGACAACACCACGCTAACACTTGCAAACAGGCATATTAGAAAGTTGCTCGGCTAAACATCATCAATTTCTACCGCTCAGTGGGAATACTAGGAACAATGCATTGAGTGCATCTAGCATGGCTCTGTTCAAATTTCCTTCTCGAAAACCCAATTCTGCTGCGGCTCCCGCTGCTCCCCCGGCAAATCGGCCCAAAACCCTGGCCGATTTGGAGCAGGAAATTAATGCGGCTCAGCCTGTAATGAAGCCTTATCGGATGGAGCCTCAGCCTGCCCGTCGTCGCTCTGGCTTTGGTGGCAAATTCTTTTTCCTGCTGCTATTGCTAGGGATTCCGGCAGCGGTTGTCTGGGCTGCCAACCTACCCTATGCACCTATCCGCCGTCCGATCGCTCGCAACATGCCCATTCTGCTGTTGCCCAGCTACATGCATGTAGACCGGGATTTTCGGGATGCGATCGCCCTCACCGAACAATCCAAGCAACTCATCGACAATGCCACCAGTTTTGCCGATATCCAGATGGGCGCTCAGAAGGTGACAGAAGCTCAGGCCAAGCTGGATGCGCTACCCCTGGATCTGGTGAGCTACTGGCCCAATCGCTATTACTACTGGTACGACTGGCGCTTCAGCCCCGTCGCCTTTAATGGAGCCCGGGCAGAGGTGGGACGGCTGCAAGCCAAAGTCTTTCAGGAGCAGAATGCCCATACGGTGCTGACAGATGTTGAGCAAGCGCTCAACAAGGCCAAGCAAAACTATCAGGCTGCACCCGATCTGGTATCGAAGCAGGCCGCCATTACAGCCTGGCGCGTTGCTCTGAATCAGATGGAGATAGTTCCTGCACAAACACTGGCAGGGGATATAGCACGACAGAAATTGGAGCCAGAGAAGGATGAGTTTCAGGCGATCGTAGGTGAATCGGCGACAAGTCGTGAGACCGCTGTGCTGATTGAATCAGCCCGAAGCTTTGCGTGGGAAGCCGCAAAGCGAGCACAAAACCCACCCCACTCGGTAGAAGAATGGGCGGCGATCGAACAGCTTTGGGAAAAAGCCATTTATCTACTCAGCCAAGTTTCTGCCACTACGGATCCAACGGGATTTGCTGAAGCCCAAAAGCTGATGGCAACTTATCAGTCAAATAGGCTGGATATTAGCATTCGGAAGCAGGCGGAGAGTGAGGCGATCGACTCATTAAAAAGGACACAGCAAGAAATTCAATCGCTACTGGCGCAATTGAACTATATGAACGCCAATCAAGTTGCTGCACGCTTGCAAGGCATTCTGACTGAGTTGAACAGCATTAAACCCGGCACAACCGCTTATAAAGAAGCTGAAATTTTGCGATTGCAAACCAACAACAAGCTGCAAGAAATCAGTCGGTAGAGGTTAATTGAGCCGAGTCGTTTACAACAATAGGATCTCCGGCTGAAGGACCATATTATGACTCTTCAGCCAGAGATCCTATTATTCATCGGTGTCGTGCAGTTTTAATTGCATACAGCAGCGATCGCTCATCGGCAACCCCCACTCTGCTTCAGCACTGCGAATCGCTCGTAAAGCAGGGCTGATGTCTTCGTCAGGGATAATTTCAAATCCTAACCGGCTGTAATAGGGAGCATTCCAGGGGATGGTGCGAAAGGTGGTGAGGGTGAGGGTGCTGTGGCCTTGGGCTTTGGCCCACTGAGCGATCGCCTCAATCAGCCGACGCCCGATACCCTGACGAGCGTACCGGGGATCAACATCAATCTCCTGAAGATGCGGTCCCGATGTCAGTACACGAACAACAGCAAAAGCAATAGGTTGATCCATTACATCCGCAGCAATCCAGATCAGGAGCCGGGGGGGATCTAAAACCCAGGTGTTGGGTTCTGAGTTGGCGATCGCTTCATAATCCGTTCCTCTAAACAGCTCGGACCCTGCCTTCTCAATCTGAGATAGATGGGGCAAATCCTCTAGGCGAGCGGGTCGAATGGTGACAGCATCCATACCATTTCTCGGGTTATTCGTTATCCTACTCCAACTGGCAAGTGTACCTATGACAAATTCATCACTAATTCATTAGGCATTTCATACACTGACATATAAATCTTTTCAACCTAGTGCTATATAGATGCAGGGCAAAGTTCTACATCCACACATCACCAGACAGGGAAATACTGCATGCTAAAAAGCATCATTTCTTAAAAATTACGTACTGATCACAATGCTGTCTATTCCCTCAACTCGATGTAGTTGCGAAATCATCTCTTAATAAGCTGTTTGAGAAGCTTCAAAGAAGTGATTTTCCGTGCTTTAAGGAGATAGAAATTAACCGTTGAATTTGACAAGGCTCCTGGAACTCATTTGAAGCAGACTTGGAAAACCTACCCAGCAGTATTGTTGGGTAGAATAGCAGTAAACTTACGCTCTTCAAACGGTTTAACCCTGGCATTTTATGGTGGAGTACCTTCAAACCCAGCTTTATTATCTGGCCCAGTTTGCCGATAATCTGGTATCCAGTCAACTGGCTCATCTCACCCCCTTGAGTATTGGGGTGATTTTTCTGGCAGGGTTACTCACCAGCCTGACGCCCTGCATGTTATCTATGCTGCCCATTACGGTGGGCTACATTGGCGGGTACGAAGCTCGGGGACGGTTGTGGGCAGCCGCACAATCTACCTGGTTTGCCCTGGGATTGGCAACAACCCTGGCTATCATGGGGGTGTTGGCGGCGATCGCCGGTCAAGTCTACGGCAAAATTGGCATTGGGCTTCCCATCGTTGTCAGCTTGATTGCCATTTTGATGGGGCTCAATCTGCTGGAAGCATTACCCCTAAGACTTCCCTCCTTCACAGGCATGGATTGGATTTCAGAAGATTGGCCCGAGGGCATTCGCTCCTACGTTTTAGGGTTAACCTTTGGGCTCGTGGCCTCTCCTTGCAGCACTCCTGTCTTGGCAACGCTTCTCGCCTGGGTTTCTACCACGCAAAACCCAGTGCTGGGAAGTAGTCTGCTGCTGGCCTATACGGCTGGATATGTCACGCCGCTCATCTTAGCAGGCACCTTTACGGCCTCGTTGAAGAAGCTGCTGGAGTTGCGCCGCTGGTCAGGGTGGATTACGCCCGCCAGTGGAGTGTTATTAGTAGGGTTTGGGGTATTTTCACTACTGGTACGGGTGTTGCCAACCACCGCTCTCTAAAACAATGAAGACACAATTGATAATTTGTCGGCATTCCCGACAAATTATCAATTTGAGTCAATTTCTACCAGGGCGGAATCTTTATTATTTCTAAGCTTTAGAGCAACCAAAATGGGCAAGTTTATTCAACAAATCCTGGCGACCGTGATCGGGTTGATTTTATTCGTAACGCTGGGGTTAGGAGGACTGTTATTGTTAGCAGCGATCGCCGCTGTAGTCACAGAAGGCCCATCCGCTAGCGTCAAAGACGACACCATTCTCACCCTGGATTTGAGCCACGGAATTACCGATGCTAATATTGATCCGCCTCTGGGATTAGTGGAAACAGCCCTGGGTTTAGAGAACAAAAGTCGGGCTGTCCCCCTGCGGGTTGCCATTGACGCGATCGACGCTGCCGCCAAGGATGATCAGATCAAAGCGCTCTACATTACGGGCACCCTGAGTTCCGTCTCGGGCTACGCCACACTAGAAGAATTGCGCCAGGCTCTAGTCGATTTCCGTGCTTCAGGAAAATCCATTTACGCCTATGGGGGCGGTTGGGATGAACGTGATTATCTACTAGTGTCTGCGGCCGACCACATCATCCTCACCCCCAACGCCTTGATGGAGTTGAATGGCTTACGCGCCGAAATGATGTTCTTTGCTGGGGCCCTGAATAAATACGGTGTTGGAGTTCAGGTCATTCGAGCTGGACAGTACAAAGCTGCCGTGGAGCCTTTCATCCGCACCGATAACAGCCCAGCGGCGGCCCAGCAAACTCAGGCCTTACTCGACGACCTCTGGCAAGAATTTGTGACCCAGGTAGCCGCAAGCCGCAAGCTAACTCCTGCCAAAATTGAGGCGATCGCCAACCAACAGGGGCTGCTCTCCGCCGAAGCGGCCAAAAACGCCGGGCTGGTAGATAGGCTAGCCTACCCGGATGAAATGGAAGCCGAACTCCAGAAGTTAACGGGTGCGGAGAAAGCAGAAGACATCCACGACATCAGTGTGATGGAATATGCCGAAGTAGCAGATGTGGGAACAACGAACGCCAGTGGCAACAAACAGGTCGCCCTGGTGTACCTGAATGGTGACATTGTGAGCAGCAGTGATAGCTCCGAGCAGATTGCGGGCGATCGCA
This sequence comes from Leptolyngbya sp. PL-A3, assembly GCF_039962325.1. Classification (NCBI taxonomy): domain Bacteria; kingdom Bacillati; phylum Cyanobacteriota; class Cyanophyceae; order Leptolyngbyales; family Leptolyngbyaceae; genus Leptolyngbya; species Leptolyngbya sp. PL-A3. The sequence continues at coordinate 36,405 of NZ_JAMPLB010000050.1, read as the reverse complement.
CCGCTGCCCTCCTCAAGAAGTTACGCCTTGATGATGACGTGAAAGCCGTTGTCCTCCGCATCAATAGCCCTGGCGGCAGTGCCTTTGCCTCTGAGCTGGTTGCACGGGAAATCAAGCTGCTGCATGATACGAAGCCCACCATTGCATCCATGGGTAACGTGGCGGCCTCAGGCGGTTATCAGCTGGCCACCTACGCCCACAAAATCTACGCCTCCCCCGCCACCATTACAGGCTCCATCGGGGTGTTTGGCATGGTGCCTAACGTACAAAAGCTCGCCAACGACAACGGCATCACCTGGGATAGTGTCCAAACCAACCCCAGCGCTGATCTGTATAGCATCTCCCGCCCCCGCACGCCTCAGGAGCTAGCCATGCTACAAGGCATGGTGGATCAAACCTATACTGACTTCCTGAACATGGTGTCTCAATCGCGATCGCTCCCCGTGGCAGATGTGCGAAAAGTCGCCGAGGGTCGCGTCTGGTCAGGCATTGATGCGAAAGGAGTTGGCCTCGTGGATGAACTGGGTGGGCTGGAAACCGCCATTCAAGCTGCCGCGAAGCAAGCAGACCTCGGAGACAACTGGAAACTGGTGGAATATCCGGATGCACAACCCTTCCAACTCCAAGCCCTTACCTCCATCTTGAGCCGAGTCAGTTCCCATAGCGCTGCCAATGATCCTCTCAATCAGGCGATTCAGAGAGCCCAGCGCGAGCTATCTTTCCTGCAAAACCTGGATGATCCTAAGGGAGTTTACGCGCGATCGGCATTCCAGCCAGAGATTCGCTAGTTCTCTTTCGACTTCCGCCGTGTTGGATTGGCATGGGGTGCATCCCACTTTTGCAAATTTGGAAACCCACTTTTGTAAGTGAAGCGGGCTTCGCCCGCTTCACTTACAAAAGTGGATGCACCCTTAGCATGTGCATGGCAAGCTTAAGCCTTCAACCGGATTTGATATAACCCCACGTTTGAAACACGCCCCGCACTTGCACAGTGCTATAGACTAAGTGCAGAGGCGTAGTTCAGGCTGGCAGAAGGTTGACTTTCATCGAAGACGATACCCCCATTCCCTCCTTCTCGCGCAAGGAACTGCAAGAGCTGGTGCGGGCACAACTACAAACCCTGCTAGAGCAAAGTAACTTGCAGGGAGCAAAGGCATTGCTCGTTCCCGTGCAGCCTGCCGACATTGCAGAAGCAATTGAAGCCTTGCCCAATACGATGCAGGCGATCGCCTTCCGTCTCCTTTCGAAAGACGAGGCGATCGAAGTGTACGAATACCTCGACTCCTCCGTTCAACAAACCCTGATCGAAGACTTCCGCCGCCAGGATGTGCAGGACATTGTCGGGGAGATGTCTCCCGACGACCGGGCGCGGTTGTTTGATGAGTTGCCAGCGAAAGTCGTCACGCGTCTGCTATCGCAACTGAGCCCAGAGGATCGAGAGGCCACAGCCCTACTGCTGGGCTACCAACCGGACACCGCCGGGCGTATCATGACGCCCGAGTACGTTGCCCTGAAGGAAAACTGGACCGTCACTCGCGCCCTGGAAGAAATCCGCAAGCTGGCGGACATGAGCGAAACCATTTATTACCTCTACGTCACCGATCGCGCCCGACAGTTAGTGGGCATTATTTCTCTACGAGGCCTGGTTACCGCTCAACCTGATCAGTTAATTGGCGAGATCATGGTACGCGACGTCGTCTACGTCCAAACCGACACCGACCAGGAAGAAGTCGCCAACTTGATTCAGCGTTATGACTTCCTGGCCGTACCCGTAGTCGACACAGAACAACGGCTGGTGGGAATCGTCACAGTGGACGATGTGCTTGACGTGGTACAGGAGGAAACCACCGAGGACATCTACCAGTTAGGCGGCGTTCAATCTGGCGATGACAGCTACTTTGAAACGGATTTGATGCGAGTAGCTCGCCGTCGGGTCGTCTGGCTGTTCGTTCTGCTGATTACCAATACGGGCACCAGTGCCGTCATCCGCAGCCAACAAGACATTTTGCAACAGGTTGTTTCCCTGGCAGCCTTTATTCCCCTCCTAATTGGCACCGGAGGCAACGTGGGGGCACAATCCTCCACGGTCGTTATTCGCGGTTTGAACACGAACGAAATTGGCATCAAAGAGTCTTTTAATGTGATTCGGCGAGAGGCGATCGCAGGTGCCTTCCTCGGCCTCATGTTGGGAACTGTGGTAACGGTATGGGCTTACTTTTTGCAGGGAAATCTGGCAGTGGCGATCGCCGTAGGGTGCAGCCTGGTGGCGATCTCGGTTCTGGCGTCCGTAGCAGGTTCAGCGTTGCCGTTCCTGTTTATGGCGATCGGCTTTGACCCCGCGTTGATGTCGGCCCCCTTTATTACGACTTTTGTGGATGTACTGGGTGTACTCATTTACCTCAACTTTGCCCGCTTAATTTTGAGGCTATAAAACAACACCTGGAGAGTTTCGCTGAATCTCTAATTGGCGTACGCGACACCCACGCCTATTAAGAGATTCAGCTCGCCTACACCCTACTGAGAAAAAACGCTACAATCCAGATCCAAACTCTTGTAACTCAGTCACCCAGTATGTTGACTTCGTTACTCATTCTGTGTTTTGGTCTGACTCCCTCGGTGATCTCATTGTGGTGCCTGCGACATTCCAGAGCAGAGTCTCAGGCGCGCTTTCAACATGCAATGGAATCCATGAGCTACAGACGGTTTGCCACGCCGACCCAGCGGCCGGATCAGCAATATGTAGAGGGATTAGGGCTGGTAGTTGGGAATATTCGCTGTCAGTATAATGCGCGATCGCCCTACATCCGCTGTGCTATCAACCCCAGCGGCCCCTGCGACGAATGCTCCCACTTTGAAGAACGGCCTTTGCCATAGTGTGTAATTTTTGCGTTGAGAACGTTCAATAGAACGTTCTCAACGCAGATTTAGCCCATGGCCATCGTGCCTACCTCAAGGGAGTTCAGTGAAACGTCCTTAACGCGGGTTTAGCCAAGAATAAGTGGCCAGAGAAGAAGGGCGATCGCCCCGCTTGCAATATGCTGGGGTAGCAAGCAGCGGAACGGCTGCCGAGCAATTTTTTGGGCCACCACAATGCTGAGCAAAACCCCTGCCATGAGCGTAGACCCTTGCAGAAATGCAATAACGGCCGGATGAACGGTTAGTACCAGGGCTTCGCCACCACTTAGACCAACCGTGGCAAGGCTTACGGGAATCACTCGGCCCACTTCTGTCAGCCCCAAATGCAGATAGTGGGCTAGATTAGCCGCCAACACCAAAGGCAGATAGCCATAAGCCAGTTCCACAAAGGGCCTGGGATGAGGATTGTGGTTGAACAGGTGCATCGCTCCGTAGGCGAGGAGGGCGATCGCCCCTGGTACCAGTAGTGCGACCCCTGATATCCCCAAATGTCCCCAAACGTTCCCCAAAATTTGGGTAGGTTGAGAAATGCCAAGCCGGATCAGACTTTCGGGCAGATGATGCAGGAATACGGCTCCAAACAGTAAAAACAGCAGATAAACCTCATGCAGAGTCGGTTTGTGCGTCGTCCATAATTCAATACCGGGTGGTCGTAGATTGAATTCCACAGACCGGTGGGGACAGGCTTTCAGGCAGGTCATGCATAGTACGCAGTCACGGTTATCCTGCAACTGAGCCGGGTGCGAGTAGAGGGGGCAGCCCCCTGTCTCCTGGCCTTCTCCCTTTTCAGGGCCACCCCGATAACACTGGTAAGTGGTGCAAGTAGCAGAGCAAATGCCCTGCTGAGCCCGCAACTCAGTCATCGACAACTTGGCAAACAGGCCATTCATCCCACCAATGGGGCAGAGGTAACGGCACCAAAACCGCCGCTCAAACAGCACAGAAAAGACCACAGCACCTGCGGTAATCAGCATCAGGAGACAGCCCGACAAATACGCTGTGTTCTCCAGGTTCCACAACTCTTCCCAGAGCAAAATCAGGGCGAACATCCCAAACACGAACCATCCACCCCACCGCTCAGCCTGGGTGCGGGGCCAGGAGCGCAGGGAGCCGGGGAAAAATCGGTTAGTGATCTTTTGGGCGATCTCCCCGTAGATCATGAAGGGACAAACCGAGCACCAGATACGCCCCAGGAAGGGAAAAATGAGCAGCACCAGGGGCCACCACCAGGCCCAAAACAAATTTAGGGCAATATTGCGATCGCGACTCTGCGGCCCAAACCAGAGAATCGCCACGACGACCGCAAATAGGGTAAAAGTGATGCCATAGTTGATGCGATCGGGCCACCACGGACTTCGCAAAAACTGCCGCAGCCGAGGGTAGCTGTTTAACAAATTAATTCGGAATCGTCGGGTTTTGCTCCCCACCGCCCAAAAGACTTCTTCGGTCAGCACAGGTGCACAGTTAGATTGAATAACAGCCCGCTCTACCATGCTTTCCAGCTCTGACAAATTGCCCGGAAAGTCATACCCCTGAAGCCGCCGCAATGCTTCGGGGGCCACAGTCGGCTTGTTAAGCCCCTTGGCTTTGCAGTAGAGCCCGATGTAGTAGTTCACCTGGGGTTCCAGGTCAGCCTTTCGTACCCGCAGTGGCGGCACTTTAATGATGTGCCCTATACTTTGTTGCCGTTCCAGCTCTGGCAGAGTGCGTTCTGAGGTGAAGATAAACCGCGCCTGACTTTGACGGGGTGAAGCCTCCTCGCCATCACGGGTAATCGGAGTATATTCACCCGTTTTCACTAAGTGGCGAATTTTGGGACGGAGTTCTTTGGGTAACTCCTGAATGTTGTTGAGGAGTAAAGTGCCACGGCCCAACCAATCTAACAACCCCGCCTTGCCCCCAGCTCGACCGAAAAGCTCGGCACCGTTGGCCTGGATCTTGTCGCAGTCCACACGAATAAGGGGTTGTTTGCGATCGTCCCCGCCAAAATGAACCAATGCCGCTGCGTTGTCCTTCCCTAACCCAGGCTCCCCAAAAATCAGCACAGGTCGCCGGTCTTTCGAGGCCTTGGTAATGTCGTTGCGCAACCGCACGGCATACCGGCTGGAACCAATAATCCCCCGTTTTACCTTCGGCAGCAGGTAGGGGCGCAGGGCTATCTGCCGTTCCTGTTCAAAAGTCAGTTGAGCTGACATTTGATTCAGCTCGTCGGCCAGCTGCCGAGAAAGTACCTGATTGATCACCGGATACTGGAGAGCCAGAGCCCGCAGGCGATCGCCCTGTACCCGCCATAGCTCAGACTCATCCAACGTAACGATGGTTTGCTCCGTAGGCTGCTCTAGCAACACCTCTTTGAGGTACAACACCGAACCCGGCAGCAGACCGACATCCAGAGGAGCATTGCCCTCCCGGTGTACTTCCACGTGGCCCTGTTTGAGGATATAAAGACCATCGGGATGGGTTTGCTCTGTTACTAATTTGTGATTTGCGGGAAGAATTATGGGTTCAAGGAGAAGGGCGATCGCCGCCAAAACTTCTGGTGGCAACATTCCCAGAACCGTCTGCGCTTGTAACCAATTCTGCTGCTCCTGGCTATCCATGCTGTGCCCCCAATAATCCCTAGCCCGAGGCAATCTTAACGCAGGAGTGATTCATATGAAGGGAGGTGAAAAAGTGTGTCTTAACCGAATGCTGTTTATTGACATCGTCGAGTTTTTCAGAGTACCTTCCGTGGAGAATAGGGTAGCAGATGTAACAGGCGAAGCTCAGCGCAATGCGTGATGCGCTCATGATGCCTATCTCGTTTCTGGCGTAACTCAGCGCAACGGGTAGCGCACCCGAGATTTGTATACCGTTTTTGGTGTAGTTCAACGCAACGGGTAGCGGACCTAAAGTTTGTATGCCGTTTTTTGGTGTGAGGATAAATTGATGCAACTCTTGTGGATGAAACGTGCGAATTTTTCTGCGGTCCTGTGGCTGGCTTTGGTGAGTGGATTGGCAGTCGCCATGCCATCCATGCAAGCTCAAGCCGTTGAATCCGAACCGTCTCGATACGACGCATTAAAGGTAGAACCTGCTTCTGATGGTTCTGCGATCGCCTTAACCACAGAACCGTCCTCCGATCTAACGACGGTTTCCGAGGTCAGTGCCCCCGGCTCAGAAGCCCCGATGGCATCCGACGCGATCGCCACAGAGCCCGTCGCGGAGACCGAGCAAGCACCTGGCAACGGAGTTGCCCTGCAGGATTGGCGCACTACCCAAACCGCAACGACCCGTGATACCGCTTCTACCCTGAGTGCGGTACAGGCCACGATGAATATGGCTCAGGTCACCTCTGTCACCCAATTCTCTGATGTGCAGCCGGGAGATTGGGCCTATGAAGCTCTTTCCTTTCTTGCCAACTCCGAAGACCAGGGGGGATTGGATTGCCTGGAAGGGTACCCCGACGGCAGCTACCGGGGGAACCGAACCCTGAGCCGTTTTGAATTTGCAGCCGGATTAGCCGCTTGTTTGGATGCGATCGCGGGCACAAATTTAGATGCAGAACAAATTACCCGCGTTGAAGCGCTCCAACGTGAGTTCTCCGCTGAATTGACAGCCCTGCGCGGTCGCGTCGATACCCTGGAAGCCCAGGTAGACGAACTAGAAGCCAATCAGTTCTCTACGACCACCCGGCTGTTTGGTCAGGCGGTCGTGGGTGTGCAGGGTCGCAACGAAAACGACTTCACGTTTTTTGTGGATGAACTGACCGACGACGAAACCAGCGTCAACCTCATTACCAACCTTCAGCTCAGCTTACTAACCCAGTTTGATGAGCGCACCATCCTGCTAACCGGGCTACAGGCCGGTGATGGCGGCACCGTAGAAGATGGTCCCGCTCTCAGCAACTTCTTCCGGTTGGGTTATGAAGGGGATACGGACAATGACTTCCGGCTCAGCGACCTGAGCCTGCGCCATCTGATTGGTGATGACTTTGCCATCATTGTTGGAGCAGAAGGACTGAACGCCGTCAACGTTTTCCGGGGTACGAACCGGGTCGAGGGAGCAGGATTAGGCCCTCTCTCGTTGTTTGCTCAACGTAACCCCATCATTGGCATGGGTAACGGTGAGGGTGGCCTTGGGTTTGACTGGCAAATTGCCGATCGCATTAGCCTGCAGGGGGTTTACTCCTCCAGCCTGCCGAGTGATACAAACCTGGGCGGTTTGTTTGGTGGCGATCAAGGAGAAACGGCGATCGGAGCACAACTGGTTGTCACTCCCATCGATAACCTGGACGTTTCGTTCCAGTACATCAACTCCTATTCCCCCTTCGGTCGACTGGGTACCGGAGTTGGCGATGACCAAATTGCGGTTTTGGGCGGAAACTTCCGGGCTCCCATTAACACCGATGCGTTGGGGACCTCTCTCGCCTGGCAAATTTCCAATACCTTCTCTCTGGGCGGATGGTTTGGATATACCAACTCAGATTTACAGGGGGATAGGGGAAATGCAGAGACCATCAACTGGATGGTGTTCTTGAACGTTGCTGATGTGCTGGGCGATGGCAACCTGGCTGGACTGTATGTGGGTCAACCACCGCGTATTGTTAGCAGTGACTTCCCCGGAGGCCGGAACGTGCCTTCCTTTATCAATGAGGGCGAAGTGGAAGCTGGTTCTGGCGGGCAACCTGATGCAGCAACTCATCTGGAAGGCTTCTTCCGCTGGCGTTTGAGCGACAACATCGTTCTAACTCCCGGCTTCATTGTCATCTTTAATCCGGGTCATAACTCTGACAACGACACCATCTTTGTCGGCGCACTCCGGACAACCTTCCTGTTCTAAGTCTTCTGGCTAAGACGTTGCCTTTCATGCATTTATTGGATGAAAGGCAACCTTGCCAAGTGTTGCTTTCCGAGCTTCTAGATATTCTTTATATGGATATTTGGAAACTTGGAAAGCTTTCTGAGTTTGATAGATTCCCTAATATCAATCGGCACTCCATGTATTTGCCACGATTCTTAACTTAAGCCCTGTATCTTTTCCTTGACGAAGGCAGGGGTAAGGGGAAAGACTAAAACAGTCTAAATGAGTGCATAAACTGCAAGTGATCAGGCGATCCATATGGGTCGCTTTTTATTGCAAAAAATTAAGTTTACGCCTTGTTCCAAGGCTATATAGCCTCCATAGTTGAACCCCAATTCGAAATAAACCCAAGTGCCCATTTTGGTGTCCGGGTCGCGCACACCAAAATGGGCTTTTTTGAGCCCTTGATTTTGTGTGCGGGTCGTGCGTACAAAATCAAGGGTTTAAGATAAATGACGAAGGTATTGTCAAGTAGAACATAAAACATCAGGCGCATTTCAGAGCGAATTGGGCGTACAAGAAGAATATTCCGCTCTAAAAAACATTCAGGAATTACTAATTTTTTCGACAAAGAGTACTGGTTTGCAAGGGATAGGACGGAAGGTAAAACCAGGGTTTCTACCTTCCGTTCTATCCCTACCAGGGAAGCGGCGGAAAATAGTTCTCTCAGGGCGATCCCCAAGCACCATTCCACGGTAATCTGATAAAATCATCGCTTCAAGGTTATGGAAGCATAAACTAATATGCAATCATCTGATTCTGTCCCGCCCGAGGTTGTGCAGCAGGTTGCCGAGTATTTCGGTGTCTTGAGTGAACCGACGCGCCTCCGCATCTTGAATGTGCTACGGGATGGGGAGCGGTGTGTACAGGATTTAGTTGAAGTCACTGCCACCAGCCAGGCCAACGTTTCTAAGCACTTAAAGGTGATGGTGCAAGCCGGTATCCTCAGTCGCCGCACGGAGGGAACGTCTGCCTTTTACCGGGTGGAAGATGGGCTGATCTTTGAGCTATGTAATTTGGTGTGCGATCGCCTCGCCACCCGCATTGAGCAACAGGCCCGCTACTTCCGCGCCTTCAGCCTGGCCGCAGAAAACCAAGAATCTGCTTAACTCTTGTTCAACCTTGCGTGATGGTGGGTGTGTACACCCCACCATCACACGGTTTGAGTAGGTAGGGAAATCCGCATCTGCGTCTGTGGAGCTAATGGATCAATAATGAAAAGCGATCGCCCTCACACTTGAGTAGGACGACAGTTAACCATATCCACTGAATCACCACCGACGGAGACCTATGGCGACGATTCTGGAACAGGGCAACATCTCGATCCATACCGAGAATATTTTCCCCATCATCAAAAAGTGGCTCTATTCCGATCACGAAATCTTCTTACGAGAGCTCGTTTCTAACGCAGTTGATGCGATTCAGAAGCTCAACATGGTCGCTCGCTCTGGCGAGTTTGCAGGCGACCTACCTGAGCCCCTGGTCGAAATCACCCTGGACAAGGAAAACAAAACCCTGGCTATTTCTGACAACGGCATCGGCATGACCGCCGATGAGGTGAAGAAATACATTAACCAGGTGGCGTTCTCCAGCGCTGAAGAATTTATTGAAAAATATAAGGGTGCTGGTGACCAGCAAATCATCGGCCACTTCGGGCTTGGTTTCTACTCCTCCTTCATGGTGGCTAAGCACGTCGAGATTGAAACCCTCTCCTACAAAGAAGGGTCGGCTCCTGTGAACTGGAGCTGTGACGGTTCCACCGAGTTCAAAATTTCGGAGGGTAACCGCACGACAGTTGGAACCACCATCACCCTCACCTTGCAGGATGAGGAGGTCGAGTACGCCGAACCTTACCGCATTAAGGAACTGGTGCGGAAGTATTGCGACTTCCTGCCCGTCTCCATCAAACTGGGCGACGAACAAATCAACCGCCAGAAGGCTCCCTGGAAAGAATCGCCCAGCTCCCTCAGCCGCGAAGATTACCTGGAATTCTACCGTTACCTCTACCCGTTCCAGGAAGAGCCTCTGCTGTGGGTTCACCTGAACACCGACTACCCCTTCGTGGTTAACGGTATCCTCTACTTCCCCAAGCTACGGCCCGATGTAGATGTTACCAAGGGGCAAATCAAGCTGTTCTGTAATCAGGTGTTCGTCAGCGACAACTGCGAGGAGGTAATTCCCCGCTTCTTGATGCCCCTGCGGGGTGTGATCGACAGCAGCGACATTCCGCTGAACGTGTCGCGTAGCTTCTTGCAGAACGATCGCACCGTTCGTAAGATTGCGGATTACATTGCGAAGAAAGTGGGCGATCGCCTTAAGGAACTCTACCGCGACGACCGCGAAGCCTACGTCCGGAGCTGGCAAGATCTGGGCACCTTCGTCAAGTTCGGCTCCATGAACGACGACAAGTTCAAGAAGCAGGTAGAGGATATTCTGATCTTCCGTACCACCTACGAAGCACCGAAAACTGAAGCCGCTGAAGTGCAGGTGCAGACGGAAGAAGGCGATGCCTGGCAGGATGTTTCCACACCGCAAGCTGGTCCCGGCCTCCCCTACACCACGTTGAAGGAATACCTGGAGCGCACCCAGGAGAAGCAGCAAAACCGGGTCTTCTACGCCACCGATGAAGCCGCTCAGGCCACCTACATCGACCTATTCAAGGGTCAGGGCTTAGAAGTGCTGTTCATGGATTCCTTTATTGACAGCCACTTCATCAGCTTCCTGGAGCGGGAATATCCCGATGCCAAGTTCTCCCGTGTGGATGCCGACCTGGATGACACCCTGATCGACAAAGAGAAGGAACAATCCGAAATCGTCGACCCTAACAGCAACAAGACCCGCAGCGAATTGGTGAAGGAACTGTTCGAAAAAGCTCTGAACAAACCCTCCGTCACCATCCGCACGGAAGCCCTCAAGACCGATGGCGAGAATGCGCCTCCGGCGATGGTGCTGTTACCCGAAAACCTGCGCCGGATGCGGGAGATGACCGCTCTGCTACAACAGCAAGCGGTTGACTTCCCGAACGAGCACACTCTGCTGGTCAACACCTCTCACCCCCTGGTGCAAAACCTGCTCGACCTGAACAAGGGCAGCATTGTCCAAACAGAAGGTACCTCTCCCTCTGGAGAACTGTCTAACCTCCTCTGCCAGCACATTTATGACCTGGCACTGATGGCCCAAAAAGCCTTCGATGCCGAGGGTATGAAAGCGTTTGTAGAGCGATCGAATCAGGTGCTAACCCGGTTAACCCGTGTGTAATTGCCAACAGAATTAGTCTGCTTCAAGCTAATTCGTTGAGTTAGAAAAGACGGAGAAACCCGGTGTTTTTAGAAACACCGGGTTTCTAACATTTAATGACGAAGACACTTCATTAGAGCTGTTGGAAAAGTTGATTTTTTGCGGGCTACGCGCACAAAAAATCAGCTTTTCCAACAGCTTCTAACATTTTAGAAGTGGAAACGATAGGTAATCCCGCCTTCCTCAGAAACATCAAAGGTTGCATTGAGTTCCTGAGCCTTTTCATCCAGGTAGGTTTTAGCATCCGAAATAGGCATTCCCGTCTCCGCTGCTAATCGCAGGGGCGTAATGACGCCTCCGTTTGCCTGTAAAACTCGCAGGAATGATTGTTCTAGTTTCTGTTCTTTACTCTCTTCAGCCTGCCCAGCTGTATGTCGTAAATTCCATACCAGTAACCCTGCTCCAACTAGTGGTGGTACACCTAAAACAAGGAGACCTAAGCCAGCTTCCTTATCCTCCTTCGTAGCATTCGGATTTGGTAGGAGGCATATAGCCCCAATTAGCATGGGTGCGCCGATAGCGAAGAGGAATCCGGCTAGAACTTTTTGAAAGAGTCGCATGGGTTTGAAGGTTCCTATAGGGGCGATCGCTACTCCAGTTGGTCGAACTCCGAGCGATATTTTACTGTTCCAACACAATTTTCTAAGGCATCCGGTTCCAGTTCCAACACCATAAACGCTTCATTTGGAATGGGGTATTCACATTTCAACCTCTTTTCCTTAGCTGAAATAAAGCCAAATCGGGGGTAGTACTCTGGATGGCCTAGCACTACGACGGCTTTACACCCTAGACGAGAGCATTCTTCTAAACTCTGTTGAATCAGCAACGCCCCAATTCCTTGTCGCTGGTAACCCGGTAATACAGCCACGGGTGCCAGTCCCAAAACCAGTAAATTATCTGGGCATTTCCCGGCGATCGCCACTGGACTAAAGAAAACATGCCCAACAACGTGCCCCGATTCAACAGCCACAAAAGAAAGCGTAGAGGAAACACCTCGCAATTGATCGACTAAATTTGCCTCATCCTCTCGCCCAAATGCCGCCATATTGATCTGGCGAATTGCTTCAACATCTTCTGGTTTCTCAGCTCGAACTTCCATAGCCCAGGATTCAAACTTCTGGTTGTTTTTGTGAGAGCCTTGCTCCGCGCGGCTCTCACAAAAACAACCGTGGTTAATTCAAGTGCAAAGCGCTGTAATTTCCACCATACACCTCAGAGGACCGTACTCTACAGGCGTAGTTGAGTGGAGTGAAAGGGCACGAAGTATCCCTCCACTCACTCAACTATGCTTCCGAGGTGCATGAATCGTTTTTTGAGGACGTAGATGGTTGCGCGGCAAAACCACGCAACCATTCACGCAGGAAGTCTATTGGAAAAAACTGGCAAATCTGGTCGGGTTGGGGGTAGCAAGTTAAGAAGGATGAGATACAGTTATTCGACGTAGCGACACAGCGTAGTACCTCCGACAGCCCTATGCGATTTCTCTCAATCCTTTATGGTTTATTCCTCCTCAGCGTGATGGGGTTGTTCTGGTCTGTGGAGGGGCGATCGCTCAAGCTAGTCGTGCTCTTGATGGCTAGCCTCGTCTTCTACAGCTCCTTACAAATCCAGTACGTGCCGCTGTTGCTGGTCATGATGTGGCTAACCTATCAGATCGGGCTGGCCCTCGGAACGCCAATGGACTGGCGGGTCGAGGATGAGCGCTGGCAATTTGCACAGCATGACTGGAACCGTCGCCGTCTCAGCATGTTAATCGTTGGGATTGTCCTCAACGTTCTGCTGCTGCTGGGCTTTAAGTATGTGCCCTTCTTGCTGTCGTCAGTTCATGCTGTATTAAACCTGCCCGCCGCCGAAACAGGAGCGGCATGGTTTAGCCAGAACTTGCTAGCACCTCTCGGAATCAGCTTCTTCTGCTTCGAGTGTATTGCCTACCTGATTGATGTCTATCGGGGCGCACCTCCAACTTACAGTCTGCTGAAATTCGCCTCCTACAAGCTGTTCTTCCCAAAACTTATTTCGGGTCCCATCACTCGCTTCCATCCCTGGGCCGCCCAACTGCAAGAAGTACAGTTTCCCCAGGTTTCACAGATTGTCGAAGGGCTCTGGCTGATTGCCTGTGGAGCCATTAAAAAGCTACTGCTGGCTGATCACCTGGCGACCCTGGTTAATCTGAGCTTTGAGAGCCTGGAGCGGGCTGGAAGTGGAGATTTGTGGTTGGCGATCGCTGCCTACGGGTTCCAGCTCTACCTCGACTTTAGCGGCTACGTGGACATGGCCCGAGGCTCCGCCATTTTGTTAGGCATTGAGCTGCCGCAAAACTTCAACTTCCCCTACTTCTGTACCAGCATTGCCGACTTTTGGCGTCGCTGGCACATGACCCTGGGAGATTGGCTGCGCAACTATCTCTACTTCCCCCTGGGAGGCTCCCGGCAAGGTGTTGCTCGTACTTGCTTGAACCTGATAATCGTGATGATCATTGCAGGCATCTGGCACGGGGCCGCCTGGGGCTTTGTGGTGTGGGGAGCCTTACACGGCCTATTTTTGGTGATTCATCGTCTGACCGATGTCATCACGAAAGAAGCGCCCGCGCTGGCTAAATTTTGGCAGCATCCGGTGGGTGTTGTGCTGGGTTGGGGGGTCACACAGGCCTCCGTCTTCTTTGCCTGGATCTTTTTCCGATTGCCCAACTTAAGTGAATCGGGCATGGTCATCCAACGGCTCTGGGGCCACCCGGCAGATGCACAATTTGCCCAGAAGATTTATGTGGAAGCGTTGGGGAGCGATCGTCTTCAAATCGCAGCTCTCCTGGTCGCTCTCTTTGTGGGTATGGGCATTGCCTACCTGTTCCATCGAGGCTTCAAGCTAAAGCTAAGTTTGCCGCTGAAGTTGTTGTTAATTCCATCCTGCTTGCTGCTGGCCTGGCTGATGGCTCCCAACGAAAGCCCGCCATACATCTATTTCGACTTCTAAACGGTCGAATAAGTAGCTCAGCCTGATCAAGCATAAGGAGATTTCCAGATAAGAACTTACCCATTATTTGGAAAAAAGGCGCGGCTTCGCCGCGCCTTTTTTCCAAATAATGGGGATATTGTTTCTCAGAAATCTCCTAAGACCAAACAATGGTGTGCACGCCCACGAAGCAGGCGGCACACCATTTGTTTAACCAAGCTGAGTATTCTGAGTTGGGGCCAAGGGCTTATCTCGAACTGAGGTTACTGAGTGTGTGTGATTCACTAACTCCCAACAAAATGGGGTTAGTTCTGAGCAGGTTTAAAGCCAAACTTGGTTTCTGTTAGTAAAACTTTTGCACACATTCTGCACAAAGTGCAGAACTAGGACCATGGATGAGTTTTATAGCAACACGATCGCGCTCATTTTGCGTCATTTTTACATGTGCAAAATCCGTGCAAAATTACTAGCGCTTTAGTAAAGGCCGTTGAAGTGTTCAGGCATCTATGGATCACCTTATTTGCAGAGGGAAAAGGGAGCTGTGTAAGGTTCTAAGCACTCTCCGCAGTTGATTTGAAGGAGTCGTGGCGATCGCCCTATACTTCTTTCAAAACAGCGTTAAAGTTAACAAACTCTAGAGTCTGTTTGTATCATTGCCTCATTTAATCCCATACGTCAGCGAACAGGGCACTAAATACAGTGAAACGATTGCAGGGCAGGAGTTGTATGCTCAGCAAGGATTGAGCTCGATTATCCTAAAGTACCCGCAAATCAATCATTTGGGCAGGCTCTAAAAGCGAGTTTCTATTCGCATAAATATCATTTCAGTTACCAATCTTTAGAATTAGTTACAAAGCTCGAATAAGGTTTAGAACGGTTTGATAGCTTCGACAAAAACTGGAATGGTTCTAGAGCAAGCTATTGAGATAATTATTAAGGATTATGGAAGAAGGATATCAGTCCTTTCTTTACGAAATTTTGTGAAGACTACTAGAAATGTTTGTGCATCTATAACTACTATCAAATTGAAGATTTTTAACATCTTCGATTCATTCTTTTCCTACACTGCATTTATTCCTAATTATGACGACTACCCTTCAACGGCGCGATAGCGCCAGCGCGTGGGAGCGATTTTGCAATTGGGTCACCAGCGTTAACAACCGGATTTATATCGGTTGGTTTGGCGTTCTGATGATCCCTTGCCTGCTCACTGCAACCATCTGCTACATCATCGCTTTCGTCGCGGCTCCTCCTGTGGACATCGACGGTATCCGTGAGCCTGTTGCAGGTTCTCTGCTCTACGGCAACAACATCATCACTGGCGCGGTTGTTCCTTCTTCCAACGCCATTGGTCTGCACTTCTACCCCATCTGGGAAGCTGCTTCCCTCGATGAGTGGCTCTACAACGGTGGTCCTTACCAACTGGTTGTGTTCCACTTCCTGATTGGGATCTTTGCTTACATGGGTCGTCAGTGGGAACTGAGCTACCGCCTCGGTATGCGTCCCTGGATCTGCGTTGCTTACAGCGCACCTCTGGCTGCCGCTACTTCAGTTTTCTTGATCTACCCCATTGGTCAGGGTTCCTTCTCTGACGGGATGCCCCTGGGTATTTCCGGTACCTTCAACTTCATGTTCGTGTTCCAGGCAGAGCACAACATTCTGATGCACCCCTTCCACATGCTGGGCGTAGCGGGTGTGTTCGGTGGTTCTCTGTTCTCTGCGATGCACGGTTCTTTGGTGACTTCTTCTCTGGTGCGTGAGACCACCGAGACCGAGTCTCAGAACTACGGTTACAAGTTTGGACAAGAAGAAGAGACCTACAACATCGTGGCAGCCCACGGTTACTTCGGTCGTCTGATTTTCCAATACGCCTCTTTCAACAACTCTCGCGCACTGCACTTCTTCTTGGGTGCATGGCCTGTAGTATGTATCTGGTTCACCGCGCTGGGTATCAGCACGATGGCATTCAACCTGAACGGGTTCAACTTCAACCAGTCGATTCTGGATTCTCAAGGTCGCGTTGTTGCAACTTGGGCGGACGTTCTGAACCGCGCGAACCTGGGTATGGAAGTGATGCACGAGCGCAACGCTCACAACTTCCCTCTCGACCTGGCCTCTGGCGATGAGATGCCTGTTGCTCTGACGGCTCCCAGCATCAACGGCTAAGGCTTGCACATAGGATTCTTTGAAACCTAAAGCTGTGCATTAAGCTGAATGCAAGACGGCCCCTAATAGGGGCCGTCTTTTTGCTAGGGTCACATCTTGCGCCTATAGCCCTGGCCCGATTAGTTAGGACACGTTATTTTTTGAGAAGCCATACTCCGTATGGCTTCTCAAAAAATAACGTGTTTGGTTCTCGGCACGTAGTGCTGTAAAAACCAAACATGCATAGCAGCTTGTGTAAAGCGGGTATTCTACTAACACCCGTTGGAAACCAGATCGGATGGACGCAACAACGATTTTAGATCAGGGCGAATTGGCGATCGCCCAGGGCAACTTTGAAGCCGCAATTGCCTACTACCAAGACTGCATCCCATCCGATGAAGGCTGCATCTGGCCCCTAGGGGTAGCCTACGTGCTCAATGGGGATGAAGAAACTGCCCAAGCTGTATGGATGGAGGCGATCGCCTCTCTAGATCCCGATACTGTGGGCAAAACGTTAGCAGCCCTGTTCTCCTGTCTGGTAACCGAAGCAGAACGTCAGCTTCAGCAGCGACGCTTTGAGCCAGCGGAACGAGCCTTTCGGCAAGCGTTGGAATTGGAGCCCGAATCAACGCAAGCCCTGATGGGGTTGGGTAGCGCACTGGCCCAACAGGGGCTCTATGAAAGCGCCTGTGAGGCATGGAGTACAGTGACGGCTCTGGAGCCCTCTTTTATTCCGGCCTATGTTGCGTTAGGGCAAACCTATCAGGCTTTAAGGGAATGGCCTGCGGCGATCGCTGCCTATCAAGCATTATTGACGCACAAGCCAGACCATAGTGATATTCACCATCGGTTAGGACAATGTTTGTTACGAATAGGGGAAGCCGAGAGGGCGATCGCCCATTTAGAACAGGCCATCCAGCACTCGCCGAACCCTAGCACTCTCTCTGGCGACCTGGGATGGGCCTGGTTACGGTGGGGAAATCCAGCAACAGCGATGCAGTACTGGCAGCACATCTCCCCTCAACTTGCTCGCTTCATCACTGATTACCTGGCATGGGAAACTCAGCTTCAGGAGGGCGATCGCAGTACAGCTCACCTGCGGTTAAACAGGGCTTTCCTGCAAGCGTTGGTAACGGGTAATACGGCGGATGCCACCGTAGCTTTGAACCAACTGCTGCAACGCATGGGGTGGAATGCAGGCATTACACCAGCCCTGGAACTGGTTTCCAATAGCATCACAACGTTACCTTTGCAAACCTTAGCCAAGCCAGAATCCAGCTTGCAACAGCCGGATTCTATAACCTCTACAAGTGGTGAGGTCAACGCTCCTACAGGGTTCTACGAAACCACCGCAGAATGGGCGCAGACTCATCCCGAAGCGAGCTATCAGCCACTACAGCCGCCTTCGCTCATGCCGTTGTGCCCACCCCATGCAGAAGAAGCCGAAATCCATCCCAGCTTTCGCTTCGGCAGCCAGGTTCCCCTGCCAGGAGCCTTCGTCGTAATAGTTCCAGAAGGCCGTTACTGGATTGAGGAGAATCACCAGGTGGCAGCGATCGCCGCCGATAACCACATCCTGGGGGACGTGTCGCCCTTTTCTCCAATTCTCAGCCCTGGCCATCCCGACGCCCACCCCAGCCGTCATCCCCTCCTGCGTCGTGCCACTTTGCCCGCACCTCAAAAAATCGATGGGCGTGTCGCCATTCTCTCAGGCCTCTCCAACTCCGTCTATTTCCACTGGATGTTAGATCTACTGCCACGCTTCGAGCTATTGCGTCAGGCAGGCATTACGCCCGAGCAAGTGGATTACTATCTGGTGGACACGAAGCATCCCTTCCAGAAAGAAACCCTGGAGCAATTGGGCATTCCTTTGGAGAAAGCCATTTCTCCGGAACTGGTACCGCATTTGGAAGCGCGATCGCTCATCCTGCCCTCCTTTCCTGCCAGTATCTCCTGGATGCCCGAGTGGGCCTGCGACTTCCTGCGCCAGGCTTTTCTAGGAGACGCTACTAATCAGCCCGGCTCAGGCCGCCGGCTCTACATTAGCCGTGCCCAGGCCAGTGTGCGACGGCTCATCAATGAACCCCAAGTTTTGAGTGCTCTAAAGCCCTGGGGTTTTGAAACAATTCACCTGGAAAATTTTTCTGTTCAGGAACAAGCGTGCTTGTTTGCCCAAGCAGAGGTCATTGTTACTCTGCATGGCAGCGGTTTGACCAATCTTGTCTTCTGTCAGCCAGCGACCACTGTAATTGAACTGTTTTCGCCGGAGTATGTCTATCCCTGTTACTGGCTCGTCGCTAACTGGAGACATCTAAAATATCACTACCTACTGGGCCAAGTTCCAGAAGGTCTTTTCCTACACCAAATGCTATATCCCGATTCTCGCCAGGAGGATGTCTGGGTGGAGCCGGAGCACCTGCTAGAAACGTTGCAAAAGCTCGGCATTAAACCAGTTTAAAAAAATAAAACCCCTGGCCGCGAAACCAGAGGTTTGAATCAGGGTGCATCTACCACTCCACTTTTCCTAAAGAGAGCACCTTCATCAGGATAATTTTGTCCCACTTCTCTCAAAATCTTCGCTTTACCAGAGTTCATAGTGACTCCACTGTGTATAGCAATGTGCAAGTGCGTTAAGTACAGCAACGGTGGCGTGGGGCACAAAAGGCTCCACACCACCGTACTTAATCAGCGGTAACAGGGTTTCTGGTCTGCCATTCTTTTTGTAGAAGTAGCGGTGGGGTTTCTACTTTCACAAAAAAATTTTGATCCTTAGTGCATTAGTTCGGACAGTTTTTCTGAAACCCTTGATTTTGCGTGCGCGAAGCGCACGCAAAATCAAGGGTTTCAGAAAAACTGTCCAGAGTATTGTTAGTGTTGAAAAGCCATAGAAACGACAGCTTTTCAACACGACCCTATCAATTCTGTTTGGGTGACAAAAACGGATCCAACAAATTATCCGGTTTCTTCGAAGGAACTGGTGACGGTGCTGTTGGTGTTGTTTCGGGTGTTGACGGTTGGGGTTCCTTGCGCCATTGAAGAATAATTTGAGTCATCCACAGAACCGAAATCAAAAGCCCAACTCCTGATAAAACGAGAAGCTGAGGGGAAAAAGTTTGAGCTTGTTGGGGTAGGCGAGCCTGAGATAGGGCTTCTTTGGGATTCTGCCAGAGGTCCTTCAATCCAGAAAAACGGAAGGTAGAAGTCCGAGGTTGGCCCAGGCGACCAAGGCGTTCAGCTTTAGCGTCCCCAAAAGAGCTACTTCCTTTTCCTGCGCTACTTTTGCGACGGTAGTAGTGATAGTTGTAGGTGTTGTAGTGGTTGGCGGGTGGGGGCTGCACACCATTGGCAATGATACCCAGGAGATTCACAGGAGAAAGGTTGAGCGTTTCAATGGTCTGCGCCAAGTCAGTGCGCCGGGTTTTGCCGATAGCTGTGACAAGCATCATGCCATCGGCATGGGCGGCTAGCAGGGGAGTATCGGCAAAGCCCAGAATGGGTGGCATATCGTAAATTACCAGGCTGTAAATACCTTGTAATCGCTCCATTAGGGCTCGCATACGGCGGGAGGAAAGCAGCTTCGTTGGATCTGGAGGATTTGAACCAGCCGTCAGAACATGCAGATAGGGCTCCCCTTCAACCCCCCGGATCAGGCTACCCAGTTCGGCATTATTGCTCAGAACATCACTCAAGCCACGCAGGTTAGCCAGGTTTAGCCGTTCATGAACCTGAGGACAACGCAAATCGGCATCCACGAGCAACACCCGTTGCCCCATTGCCGCCGCTGCTTTTGCCAGGTGGGTTGCGACGGTCGATTTGCCCTCTGTTGGTGAGGGGGAACTGATCACCACTGAACGAATTGGGCTATCGGAACCGAGAAACCGTAAGTTAGCGTAAAGGGATCGGAAAGCTTCTGCAAAGGGTGAGGCAATGTAGTAGTCACGAGGATAGTGGTTGCTATCGCCCTGGGCTTGAGTTGGAACAGACTCAGAAGCCGCCTGGGGAACCGTGACGACCTCAAGTTCTTCCTCAGCCCTTGCCAAAGGCACGCTGCCCAGAATAGGTAGACGGGTCAGTGCCTTGATGTCATCGGTGGAGTGCACGACTCGATCTAATTTGTCAGCAACGAGCGCAGCAATGCCTCCCAGAATGAAGCCTGCGATCGCCCCCATCATCAAACTACGCGGCACATTGGGCGACACCGGCTGGCCCGCCACGGATGGTGCGGCAATCAGTTCCCACGGCACCGACTTTTGGGCAGCATCAATCTGTAGGGTCTCGCGGGTCGTCAGAAAACGGTTGAGGCTATCGGTTGCTACAGCTAGCTCCCGTTGCAGCTCAGTGTATTGCCGTGCCAGCGCAGGAACAATAGCGAACTCTTGCTTCAAGCCCGTGTCAACCTGAGTCAGCGCATCACTACGGGCTTCCAGTTGGCGCACTTCATTCGCAGTTTTGATCAGTTGGCGCGTCAGTTCTAGCGAGGTGGGGGTAAGGTTGCCAGTGGCACCGCTACTATCAGAAAAGGTTTGAATGACGCGATCGGCTTCCTGGTCAAGCAACGGCAAGAGGCTGGCCCGTTCGTCTTCCAGTACCATCACATTGGGGCTATCCGGTTGAAAACGAGCTGACTCGGTAGCGATTTTGGCTTCCAGCTCGCGCAGTTGGGTGAGAAGCGCCTGATAACGGGGCGACTCGCTGAGGCTGGAGGCGGCCAGAGCTTGCTGATCATTAAACCCCAGTTGGTTTTGCAAGCTGTTGTAGAGCGATCGCGCCTCGGTCAAAGCTGTTTGGGTTTGCTGCCGCTGTTTCTCCACCTCGCTAATGAAGTCGGACAGTTCATCTCCCCGCTTCTCCGGGTCAATCAGGCTATATTCCTGACGGAAGCGTTCCAGGCGCGATTGTAAGCTATCGACGCGATCGCGCAACTCAGGCAACTGCCCATCGACAAACTGAATCCCCTGGCGCAGGCTACTCTGCCGCTGTTCAAAGCTGTAATCTAAAAACTCTTGAGAAAGTGCATCCAGGACTACCTGAATCCGCTCTGGGTCGGAGTTCAGGAAGCTCACAGATAGCACTTTCGTATCCCGTAATCGGGTAATCTGCAGATCCTGCAGCAACATACCGTAGCTGAGCCCAGGATCCTCGCGCTCTAGCTTCTCCGCGATTGGCTTTAACAGAGCCGGACTGCGCAGTACCTCAATCTGAGTGGAATAGTCAAAGGCTGGGGAAATAGGCATTTCCCCTTGCAACAGCTCGCGGGATGGATCATCCAGAGCCACTGGCTCTACAAGGACACGAAACTCCCCCCGATAAATGGGTGTACGGGTCAGCGTCCAGGCAGCCATCGTAAGGGTGACGGCGATCGCGACCCCACCAAATAAATAGCGACGCCGACGAATAATCTGGAACCACTCTGCCAGTTCATTTTCTTCCTTCAAGTTCACTGGAGTGCTGCCTGTGGGAAGGTAGCTGCTTCTCGGAACATGACCATTCTTGTCAAAAGACGTTGAATCGGATTCGACTGGCATAGCTGCCCCATTCACGACTGATCTCAGGCTGAGGGTCTTTTGGCTCCGCTGCTTGCCAGGGGCTATGACAGGGCAAAACGGAGGTAGAACCGACGCCTAAAATTCCAGAATCTACACATTGTTATTACGCTGTTTTCCAGGCAGAACCGAACAGTTTGTCAAAAAGGTAACCAGAATCACGATTTTGAATGCTTGAAAAGCGCTCTAACTAACGCGACACTCGCAATACCATCAGTTCGAGCTAAGGGGGGGTTTGAGGCTCGAACTCGGATAACCTACGACAAATTCTAGAGTTGCTCAATTCCGAAACCCTTTATCCTGTAATGAGGATGCTTGAAGCAGGTTTTCTGAGTGCTTTCATCAGAACTAGAATTTTGCATCTTTCAACCATCCTCTAAAAGACCTGTGTTATAAAAGCTTTTCGGCATGAATACTCCTGAGCTGTCGTCCCCATCCAAATCTCTCACCCTTGCTGTTGTCGGAGATGTCCATGATCAATGGGAGGCCCAGGATGAGCGGGCCTTGAAGCATCTGGGAGTTGATCTGGTTTTACTGGTGGGGGACTTTGGCAACGAGTCAGTGGAGGTGGTGGAGGCGATCGCCCACATGTCCATTCCCAAAGCCGTCATCCTCGGCAATCACGACGCCTGGTACACCGCTACAGAATGGGGCCGACAAAAGTGCCCCTACGATCGCACTAAAGAAGACCGCGTTCAACGCCAGTTAGATTTGTTAGGCCCAACCCACGTCGGCTATGGCGTTCTAGATTTTCCTGAGTTAGGGATTTCGGTGGTGGGTGGTCGGCCCTTTAGCTGGGGCGGTTCAGAGTGGAAATATGAGGCGTTTTACCGTCAGCGCTACCAGGTGCACAGCATGGCTGAGTCGACGGAGCGTATCATTGCCGCTGCCGCTCAAGCCACCCAGGAAAACCTTATTTTCATTGGCCATTGCGGCCCCTTTGGCTTGGGTGATGCCCCCGAAGACCCCTGTGGTCGTGACTGGAACCCCCTGGGCGGCGACTTTGGCGATCCCGATTTGGCAGAGGCGATCGCCCACACCCGCAGCCTGGGCAAGCACATCCCCCTAGTCACCTTTGGGCACATGCATCATAACCTGCGGCATCGGCGCGATCGATTGCGCCGTCCTACCCATCTTCAAGACGGCACCTTTTATTTGAATGCTGCCGCCGTCCCTCGCATCATTGAGGCCGAGGACGACTGTTTCCGTAACTTCTCCCTGGTCACCCTGAAAGACGGGGTGGTAAGCCACGCTTCTATGGTGTGGATTAATCAAGACCTAGGAATTAAGTCAAAACAGGTATTGTACTTTGCTGACGCCCCGGCCATTGCAGGTTAGTATAAGTAGATAAACCTATTACCAACTTCCTCAAGGCTGAAATTTCAGTAACCTTTTGAAACGCCCCTCTTGAGCCATGTCAATTTTTGTGTGCGGGCTTCGATCCCATCCAAAAATTAAACTCAAGATTTTGAGAGGTTTCTGCCACTTTTTAGGATGTCTAAACAGGGCGCTGAAAACACGTCTCAAAACGGGAGTAGGGTTTGGTTTGGTTAGAAGTTGGTATAAGATGAAGGAACACCTGGAGAGGTGGCAGAGTGGTCGAATGCGCTCGACTTGAAATCGAGTGTACCGAAAGGTACCGTGGGTTCGAATCCCACCCTCTCCGTTCCTGTTCCGCGACGTTGAACTAAACCCCTGAGTTCTTATCTCTTCCATCTTCAAGTTTATAGTCCATAGCATTCGCTTTAATCGGTTAATGCACCATTCATGCTGTAAGGAAGGTGCCTGATGCATTATTTAGTCTGGTGGGCGATCGCATTCCTATGCTTTGCATTCGGGTTTCGTTCTAGAGAAGAAGTGCTCCGTCTGACAGGAGCGGGAGTGGGAAGCATGGTTGGGCTTTACGGCCTGACTGCGGCTCCCGTTGGGATTCAGTTAACGATTGAATCTCTGGCATTAGTGTCCATATCCACGCTATATCTACGACGTAATCAGTACTTGTAAAAACTCCAAACCGGAACACGATTAAAAAGCCGCGCGATGCGCGGCTTTTTAATCGTATGACCGAACCCGATTGCGTCAGACCATACCAAGCAAGACGTGAGCACCACGCTTCCGTGGAGCAGAAGTTTGGCTATGGTAAGGAGAGGTGTGTGCTGAGCATCCACCTCCCCTCTATAAACCAGAACCATTAGCCCCCACAGATTTCTGTTATGACACGTCCCGGCAAATTAACTTATCCTCA
Source organism: Leptolyngbya sp. PL-A3 (assembly GCF_039962325.1). Classification (NCBI taxonomy): domain Bacteria; kingdom Bacillati; phylum Cyanobacteriota; class Cyanophyceae; order Leptolyngbyales; family Leptolyngbyaceae; genus Leptolyngbya; species Leptolyngbya sp. PL-A3. Next base: position 12,468 of record NZ_JAMPLB010000050.1, on the reverse strand, counting down.
AACGCGTACTGTTGATCAGATCGATGACTACTTTGGCACGTCTGTTGCTGATCCCTATCGCTGGCTTGAAGATGACCACTCTGATGAAACCGCCGCCTGGGTTGCTGCCCAAAATGAGCTAACCTTCGGCTATTTGGATAATATTTCCTATCGTGCTTCACTCAAAGCCCGATTGCAGGAGCTTTATAACTATCCCCGTTACTCGGCACCCTATCGACGAGGCGATCGCGTCTTCTTTTTCAAGAATGACGGCCTGCAAGATCAAAGCGTTGTCTACGTTCAACAAGGCTTAGATGGCGAGCCCGAGATTCTGCTCGACCCCAACACCTTTTCAGAAGACAAGACCCTGGTTCTAACGGCCTTTTCACCATCACGGAATGGGAAATACGCCGTATATGGTTTATCCGAAGGGAGTTCCGATTGGCAAACCTATCGCATCCTCAACATTGATACTCGGGAAACCTTACCCGAAGTTATTGAATGGGTCAAAGTCTCTTCTCCTGCCTGGTGCGGAGATGGTTTTTATTATGGTCGCTACGATGCACCCGAAGCAGGTACAGAGCTATCATCTCGCAATGAATTTCATAAGGTTTTCTATCACCGTTTAGGGACGCCACAATCAGAAGATCAATTAATCTACGAAGACCCTGAGCATCCTCTAAGGTTTCACATGGCCCGTACCACCGAGGATGAACAATATGTCATTCTTTACATCTCCGATCGCGGTCAAGCGAAGTTAGGAAACGCTATCTACGTCAAGAACTTAGCGACGGGAGATACAGAATTTACCCCTATTGTAGATAGCATCACCGATGAAACCTACGGTGTTGTTGATAATGTAGGCGACTCTCTTCTCATCTCTACGAATAAAGATGCACCCAATGGTCGACTCATTCTAGTAGACCCCCAAAAGCCCACGGAGGAGCACTGGCAAACTATTCTGCCAGAACGACCGGAACCCCTGCGAGATGTGGATACTGCTGGCGGCAAAATATTTGCCTCCTATCTGCAAGATGTCTCAACCCGAGTCTATGTTCATAGCCTGACTGGGGAACTGGAAAACGAAATTCTTCTTCCAGAACTGGGAACAGCGGGTGGCTTTGGTGGGCAGAAAGATGATGACTTTGTGTTCTACACTTTCACCTCCTTCACAACACCCGGCACCATCTATCGTTACGACATTACAACCCAACACTCCACTGTTTTTCGTGCCCCTGAACTCACCTTTGACCCCAGCCAATTTGAAACCCAACAGGTGTTCTACCCCAGCCCTGATGGAACTCGAATCCCGCTATTTTTGATCTCTAGGAAGGGGATTGAGCGGAACGGGAAAATTCCTACCTATTTGTACGCCTATGGCGGATTTAATGTGGAGATTTTGCCGAGCTTCAGTGCGAACCGGATTGCCTTGTTGGAACAGGGGGTGATGGTGGCGATCGCCAATATTCGAGGGGGTGGCGAATACGGTCGCACTTGGCACGAAGCTGCCATTCGCGAGAAGCGCCCCATCGCTTTTCAAGACTTCATCGCCGCCGCTGAGTATTTGATAGCTGAAAATTACACGAATCCCGATAAGTTGGCGATCGAAGGTCGCTCTAACGGTGGCTTACTAATGGGTGCTGTGATGAACCAACGGCCCGACCTGTTTAAGGTGGTGCTGCCGGGGGTAGGCGTGATGGATATGTTGCGCTTCCACAAATTCACCATCGGTTGGAACTGGATTGCCGAGTATGGCTCCAGCGACAACGAAGCGGATTTCCCCTACCTCTACAGCTACTCGCCCCTGCACAACATCCGCTCGGATGTGCCCTACCCGGCTACGCTGATCGTGACCGCTGATCATGACGATCGCGTCGTGCCTGCCCACTCTTTTAAGTACGCCGCTACTCTTCAAGCGCAACAGTCTGGGTATGCCCCCGTCTTGATTCGCATTGGCACTAAATCAGGCCACGGGGCCAGCAACCTCACCAAAGCCCTGGAGGAAACCTCAGACATCTACGCCTTCATCTTCCATCACCTGGGCGTAGAACCAACGTTTGCCTGAGCTCAGAGTTACGCCCTGCTAGCCAACCTGATTCGCTAATGGTCGGTATGGCAGCATGGGTTTCAAACATAACGTTGGTTTTGCATGGGCATGCTCCTGCAACAACATCATCATTGTTTCGCCTAAGCTAAAGCGAGAACTGCGTCTATTCCAGAGATTCCCATGCACATTGAAACGCTCGCTATCCATGCCGGACGACAAGCTGACCCCACAACTGGAGCGATCGCCCCTCCTCTCTACCTCTCCACCACCTTCGAGCAGGAACCCAATCGGGGCCTCTTATACACCCGCAATAACAACCCCAACCGCACCATGTTGGAGGAGTGCCTGGGGGCTCTGGAAGGTGGCGAAGTGGCGATCGCCTTCTCCTCAGGCAGTGCCGCCACCGCCAGTGTGTTCCAGGCTCTCCGTCCCGGTGACCATGTGATTGCTCCCAATGATGCCTACACGGGCACAACAGCAATCTTGCGATCGCTTCTGCAACCCTGGGGGCTAGCCGTTAGTTTTCTGGATATGACGGATCTGGAAGCGGTGCAGTCAGCGGTACAGGACAATACCCGACTAATCTGGATTGAAACACCATCCAACCCAATGTTAAAGGTGGTGGATATTGCAGCGGTAGCGGCGATCGCTCATCATGCTAACGCTCTTTGTGTCTGCGATAACACCTGGGCTACCCCACTATTGCAACGTCCGTTTGAGCTGGGGGTCGATCTGGTTGTCCATTCCACCACTAAGTATTTAGGCGGCCACAGTGATGTACTGGGAGGCGCAGTTATTGCCAGGGTAGATTCAGATACCGTTCAGCAAATTCGGCAAATTCAGGTCACAGCGGGAGCTGTTCCCTCGCCGTTTGATTGCTGGCTGCTACTGCGGGGTATCCAGTCCTTGCCCTACCGAATGCGGGGTCATTGCGAGAATGCTATGAAGTTGGCAACGTGGTTGGGCCAGCATCCGGGGGTGTCTGCGGTGCACTATCCAGGGTTGGAGGGGAATGCGGGGTATGCGATCGCCCGCAAGCAAATGACCGACTTTGGTGGCATGCTATCCGTCCAAATTCGGGGAGGGCGTGAGCAATCCTTAAAGCTACTGGATCATCTACAAATCTTCCAGCGAGCTACCAGCTTGGGAGGTGTGGAAAGTCTAATTGAACATCGTGCTACAACGGAAGGCCCCGACACCACTACCCCTGATGATCTGCTCCGCGTCTCTGTGGGCTTGGAACATCCCAGCGATCTGATTGCTGATTTGGAGCAAGCATTTCAGAAGATTCAATAAATAACTCAATCAACCTCACTTTGGGATACGTTGAAGTATCGTTTTTGAGTGCATGCAGTGCATGTCAAAATGGGCACTTCAGCTCATCTTGAATTGAGGTTATCTACTACGTAGCAAAATGCCTTAGCTCCCCTAAATCCCCTATGGAAAGAGGGTTTTCTGGCTCAAAGGCCCTCTTTCCATAGGGGATTTAGGGGGATCGATATCTGTTGAAGCTGTTCAACTTGTATTGGTATCAGAACTCACTTTATGCTGTTATTTAGCACCTGAAGTAGAGCGATTTTTAAGTTTCGTAATAGGTTCTCAAGACTTTCCGGACTCGAAAATTATTCGATTGAAACAACTATGAACTTTTGAATAAATCTTTTCCTGGCTTCCAGATGCAAGGTAAGCAAATGATAGAAAAAGATTACTTACCTCTATTTCTACTGAAGCCAGGACTAAAGGGTGCTTGAATGTTATTTTTTGGTGTCGTATGGCACAGAAAAACACTTCTATTGAAGGGTATTTAACACACTCTATATGCCAGTCAGTCGATTGTCTCGAAGAGTGCCTTTAGAACCACGAATTTTAGACACCCATAAACCACCGATAAGAATAAAAACTTTCCCCCAGCAAGATGCAGTTAAGTGCCAGATCTATTGCCTATAGGAGCTGAGAAGCGATCGCAAACCAACCTTCCTGTCACATATGCCAGTATACTACTATCTTGTAATCCAATTGTAGGAGTGGCATAGTTCACTAGGACGAACCCATTCGGGTGATGGTTTTATCTATATATCCCAGGCGTTATCGAATCCCAGGCGATTACGAATCATGAACACATTCCCCATTGGTTTTCAGCTTGGGCTGCCGACTGCATAAGAGTCAATAGCACTCGGTGGTTCTCGCATCAATCTTGGTCATTAGAGGCCCCCTAAAAATGAGTGAGAACTTCTTCTTACAGGCCATTGTCGAGTCTTACCCCGATGGAATTTTGATTGTCAACAATCATGGCTTAGTGGTTGCCGTCAATCAAAGTGCTCGTCAGATTTGCAAGCATTTGGATTCTGACGGACTGCCCGAGAGCCAGGTTCCCCCATCCATCTGGCGTATTTGCCGCTCCCTGTTTGAGAACCGCGACGAGTTCGGCGATCTTCCTATTATTATCGAGGATCGGATTGACCTTCTGCCCGTCGGTTATGTGCGCGTGCGCGCTCAATGGTTCATTCCAGATGCTACGAATCCCTGCATTATTGTCACCCTCGAGGACACCTTGCAAAATGCCCGTAGCCTCGTTAACGCAGAGAAGCGCAAGTACGGTCTAACAGAACGTGAAATGGAAGTGCAATTGCTTCGTCAGGTGCAATGCACCTATGAGTCCATTGCACAGCAGCTTCACATCACCGTAAATACGGTGAAGAAGCACGTTAAAAGCATCAACATGAAACGCAGCGCATCTCTTTACTCCTCTGACCATACGGTCTAGAGAGTATCTGTCGTATTGGTTTTTCGTGCCCGCGTGGCGCGAGAAACCAACATTTCAAAACCAATTCAAATTTGATGGCGATCGCCCCCCGATTGTTTGAACCGTGCTTCTACTGGCCCCCTTCAAACAATCCCTGAAGCTAGACGCCATAGCTAAGCGTGCGCCGGGATGCTTTTGGTTTAAAAGCATCCCTTTTCTCTGATCGGCACGGTTCATCAGACGGATCCTTAGCGATCGGGCATCTCATAACCTGCCATTTTTTTTGTGATGGTCGCCTTGCCAACACCACAAAAAGAATGGCAAGTTGTTTTATTTGTGATCCTTAGGAGATTTCCAGATAAGAACTTCCCCATTATTTGGAAAAAAGGCGCGGCTTCGCCGCGCCTTTTTTCCAAATAATGGGGATATTGTTTCTCAGAAATCTCCTTAGCGATCGCTCCCCAATCGATAGCCCTTCCCATACACCGTATGGATCAACGGTGGCTCTCCTGCTGCTTCGATTTTTCGCCGGAGGAGACGAATCTGGGCCGCTAATGCATTACTGCTGGGTTTTTCTTCAGGCTGCCAGAGGTACTCTGAAATCTGGTCATGGGTCAACAACTGGTTGGGATGGCGCATGAAATACGCCAGTAAACTGGACTCCTTATCGGATAGCTCGATAGAACGGCCGGCGCGGTAAGCCAGTTGATTATCGACGTCTAATTCCAGGTCTTCCACTCGCAGGCGAGCATCAACAGGAACGCTAGGTTCCAGAGTAGGGGGTCGCCGCAGCAGTGCCCGCACTCGCGCTAACAATTCCCGTAGCTCAAACGGCTTCACGATATAGTCGTCCGCTCCGGCATCCAGCCCCAGAACCCGATCGTCAACAGTGTCCTTCGCGGTGAGGAAGAGGACAGGGGTGCGATCGCCCCGTTGTCGCAACTGCTGGCAAATTTCCAGGCCACTCATCCCCGGCAACATCCAGTCGAGAATCAGCAGGGCATAACCATTTTCTTCCGCTAACTGGCTTCCTGTCGTTCCCTCATGCACCACATCCACCACATACCCCTCCCGCTGCAAAATGCGGCTCAGGGGGTCGGTTAGCTCGGCTTCGTCATCGACGAGAAGGATACGCATAAGGTCTAAAACCGCCCATCCCACGTCCCCAGCACCGGAACCAGCGAATATTCCTTGCGTACCAAAGCTTCAAAGGCCAGGTGACGCACGGAGTAATTGTCTTTTTCTTCCAGTTCCATTTCGGCCAGGGTACGATTGCTCCCATTCGGGATAAAAATCGTTTCCCAACTATAGCCATTGTTACCACGCGGTTCCGTGGCGATCGTGCCCTCGACCGTGCCGACGTAAATGTTCATTTCGCCGTTATAAGTGGCAAGGACGGTTTTCGCGCGGGCGGTGCGTTCTTCAAAGCCGTGCATCATTTCACAGATGCCGCGATCGCCCGACCGTTGCATAAACCACTTCACCAAGGCACCTGGCAGACCGTTCCAGGCATCAATATAAAGCCCGGTGTCGTCTACCATCACCGGGCGGCGGAGTACTCCATAGGCGTACTTCACCTTGTGGACGGCAACCTCTTCCACATCAACGGATTGTAGTTCAGGGAGATCCAGACCGTAATGCTGGAGTTTTCGTCCCAGATACCGTTCAGCTTCCGCCAGCTTTTTCTGAGAATGGGTGACAAACAGAAACGTGTGCATTTAGGGAATAGGGACTGACCGAAGTAAGCGTTCAACCACCGCCTTGGCCCGGTTGCCTCCCGAAGGAATAATCCGGTGCGCTAGAACGTAGGGAGCCAGAAACTTCACGTCATCGGGGATGGCGTAGTCTCGTCCTTCCAGGAAAGCCAGTGCTTGGGTCGCCCGATATAGCGCAACCGTACCCCGTGGGCTCGCGCCCAGCACCACATCCTCATCCTGGCGAGTGGCCCTTACTAGATCAAGAATATAGTGCTGTAGCGATGTTTCAACGCGAACTGTGGCACAAAGTCGCTGAAGTGCTTGTACTTCCTCAAGACTAATGCACGGTTTTAATTCTCTTATGGTGGGGCTCTGATCTTCTAATCGATTGAGCATTTGGAGTTCCTCAACTTCCGTGGGGTAACCCAAACTGAGGGAGAGGGCAAAGCGATCCATCTGCGCTTCCGGCAGGGGGAACGTGCCCTGATATTCCACCGGGTTCTGGGTTGCAATCACGAAAAAGGGCGTCGGTACGAGGCGAGAATTACGGTCTACGGTGACCTGCTGTTCCTCCATCACCTCGAGCAAAGCCGACTGGGTGCGAGGCGTCGCCCGGTTAATCTCATCAGCCAGCAACACGTTAGTGAACACGGGCCCAGGCATAAACTCGAAATTGCCGCTGCTGGGATTCCAGATATTCGTCCCCGTGATGTCCGTGGGTAGCAGGTCAGGGGTACATTGAATGCGGTGAAACTCGCCATCAATGGAACGGGCTAGAGTTTTCGCCAGCAAAGTTTTTCCCACACCGGGCACATCTTCTAGTAGGGCGTGCCCCCCTGAAAACAGAGCCACCAAAACCAGGCGGATTGCCTCCGATTTTCCCACAATAGTTTGGCCGAGGTTCTGAATCAGCGGTTCAATACGTTCTCTCATGGGTTAGCCCTTTGGCAACACGGGAATAGCTCCATCATGACCAGTATTGGCTGGAAATGAAAAGAGTTTCTACCAGACAATCTCCTACTTCCGGCATAGGGACCCGGATTCAGACACAAATTCAACACCCGCTCGGTTGGAATGCTCTAAAGCCCTTTTGGTATGAACGTGACGCGTGCACCGGGCTTGCAGCATCCCTAGGCCAATGAGGTACGAGAGATGGATGTGAGACTTCGTCTCACATCCATCTCTCGTACCTCATCAGCTCGGAAAGATTGGTATGAAAGGGGTTCTCAATAAAACTATCTCAGGTACGAATACTTGAGGTTGGGAGAAATTCTCTAGGCATTTCGATTTCATCCCGAATTCATTTTTTTACGGCATAGTAAAGCAGGTATGTTTTTCAGCTAACCCTTTGATTGACGGTTCCTATGCGCTCTAAATCAATCTTTGGCGCCTTCGCGCTCTTGATGTCTTTGTCTGCCATATCTCCCACTCTGACAGCTTGCGCAAAGCAGATGGATCATGGCAGCGGCATGGGTACGACAGAATCCCCAACGACAACGGACCACGGAAGCTCCGGCAGCGCAGAATCCTCGACTGCTATGAGTCACGATATGGGCGACATGGACTTGGGACCTAAAGATGAAACCTTTGATCTACGGTTCATCGACGGCATGATTTTGCACCATCAAGGGGCAGTTGCGATGGCCGAAGATGCGCTCGAACATTCCAACCGTGACGAAATTCGCCAGCTTGCCCAGGCGATCGCAGCAGTCCAACAAACTGAAATTGAGCAAATGCAACAGTGGCGGCAGGCCTGGTATCCCGACGCTGGCCCAGAACCCATGATGTACCACGCTCAGATGGGGCACATGATGGAAATGTCTGAGGAGATGAAAGCTGCCATGATGATGAACGTGGATCTGGGAGCCGCAGACGAGGAGTTTGATCTACGCTTCCTAAATGCCATGATTCCTCACCATGAGGGTGCATTGGAGATGGCCGAGCAAGCTTTAGAGCGGAGCGATCGCCCTGAGATGCAAGAGCTCGCTCGCAATATCCTTTCCAGCCAGCAGCAGGAAATTGACCAGATGAACCAGTGGAAGAAGGATTGGTACGGTCAATAATGTTTAGTTTGGTTGTGGAGTGCAGGCCACAGCCAAACTGTCTCTACTCAACGTTGGGCAGTTCTCTCACTTGTGCAGTTTGCGGACTGAGAGCTGCCCAGCCTCATATAGACAAGCATGAACTATTGCTCTTCGCCCTGCTTTACGGGTTTATGACGGCGTTCAGCCCATTTTTCAGCTTGGGCAGTGGCAATGGCAATCGCCCGCCCTTCCTCGTAGCCCTCATCTAATAGAGCATTGGCAATATCAATGGCTTTACCCCGCACTTCAGAGGTCAAATTCTTCATGGAGGCGGGGTAATCTTTAGAATTCCAAGGCATAATTCGATACGAGTATCAACACTATCAACCTATCTTTTTAGGCATGCGAAGAAATCTACCGGATAGGATGTTTAAGCAATCGTTTTTATCAATAGTTTTTTGTTAGTTTTGCGGGTTCTGATACCGAAACTCAATCGATAAATTCAATTCGTGAAGTAGCACCTATTTGAAACTCATCACGGAAAAACAAATAACTGTTTACTGCTATATAACCTCCATAGAAAAGCTGAGCTGAATTTTAATTGTTCAGCTCAGCTTTTTAGTTTTTGGCTTGAGGATGCTTGCAATTTTGGCAAGGTCAAGAAGGGTTTGATTTTCGTACGCTGAGCGTACGAAAATCAAGGTATTAACTATCTATTAGATCAGACCCAGCCAGTGCATGAAACCTTGACCAGTGGTCAATTCAACCAGGATGGCGGCCAGGAAGCCGAGCATCGCTAGACGGCCATTCCACAGTTCAGCAGTGGGGTTAGAACCGAATTCAAACTTGGTGCCGAATTCGCCATACTTGCGCTGAAACTGATTTTCGTAACCGGTGGGGGGATTCTGAGGTCCGGAAGTCATGGATTCATCTCCTTAATGTTGGTTCGGGTTAAACCGCTCATGTGGTAGCGGCGCCCTGTGCTTGTGCTTTACATGAACAAATGTAACGAATTCCCTTTCGATTTATGGTCTATCAATAGTAGTGGGTTGGGAAAAAGTTTGACTCGTCTTTCGAAAGGGATTGAAATGTTAGCTGAAAACACTTTTTCGGCTAAATTTTCTAACGGTTACAATCGCTACTTTATTAACTTTGAGCGAACCCTTCATTAGTCTCTAAGAGATTTGATCATAGCAATCTAAAATTATTGCTCAGTTATGCTAGTAGAGTGATTTCATTCAGCAATATAGATAGAATAATCAGCTATTTTTAATATACTCATAAGTATTTGTTATGGCGCTTACAATTTGATGGATAAAATTTATGTCTATAACAGTGGAAGCCGCTACAAACAGGCTCAAACTAGCCTCTACCCCTACATTTAATATTTGCCCTTCAAAGGCTTTTCGATGGCATTTAAGCACCAATGCGATAGCTCTCGATAATTGATAGCCAGGCTGCCTTCGTTTAGAGATATGGAGTGCAAAGCGCTTCACACCTTTAAGTAACCCAAGGTCGGGTAAGGGTGTTTTGCGCCCACCAAAATGGGCACTTCAGCTTATCTCGAACTGCGGTTAGATAACGCGATACTAGTACGCTGAGGCGGAAATCCATCACCTATGTTTTTGTGTAGGGTGCTTCGCACCCTACACAAAAACATAGGTTGCGAACTTAGGCCGCAGCCTACTAGCCATAAGCAAGCGTGAAGCCGGGCAGCAACCTCCAGCGAAAGGACTCAAAGCAGAAAGGAGGGCTGCAACTTGTTGTACTGGCATCTTGAGGAGACCTGGCTGAAGGACTGCGATCGCCAGATTGGAAAAGCTGGGATCGGAGCGTTCAGATTCTACTTGTTTCAGCACTATTCGCCTATAGCTATAGCATTTAATGTTCCAGCTGACAGATGAAGCCTGAAACCGCAATCTCTAAGCTTTGGACAGAGCTTTATAAAGGCTTTTGACATCTGCTCTATAAGGAGTTAGCTATGCAACGTTTGCGCGAGTTATTTCAGCGGCTATCCCTGGCCCGTGTTTTGCTGGTTGCCTTAATCGGGATGCTACTCATCACGACCACGGCTTGCAACACGGGTGATGTGCGAGGTGCGCGCCCCGACAATCCTCCCGTGCAAATGGGCGGGAACAATAATCCTTATAAGTCAGGTGGAGATGGTTATACCGGCTTTAAGGCAACCGAAGATCCTGCGGTAGCAAAACCTCGCTCTTAGAAGCCGTTTGAAAGGTTGATTTTTCGTGCGCTACGCGTACGAAAAATCAACCTTCTCAGAACCTCTTTAAACAGTTTTTGGAGATGAGTTGTACTCATTCATATTCAAAAGAAAAAGGGCGGCACAAAGGACCGTCCTTTTTCTTTTGAATATAGGTAGACCTTACACAGAAATCGTGTCCTGCTGATTTTGCTTAGCCCGCTTCTGCTCGTAGAACTGCATCGCAATTTGCCCCATCCCATACAACAGAGCCGCATCGCTTGTTACCCCGACGGCTGCACCTAAGCCTGGGATGAGCTCCACGAAACTCAAGCCCGATTTCAACAAGCCAGAACCGCCAGAGAACAAGCCCCAGATGGCAATTACTTCACCCCGACGTGCGGAGTCTGTGGGGGAAAAGCCATAGAGCGTGGCAATGCGGTAGACCATGTTCGCCTGCAATGCGGCTACCGCACCCAGGTCTAATGCTGACAGTAGCAGGGCAGCAGGAGGAATAAAGTTGGTCACCAAACCAATCTGAGCAGCCCGCATGGAAGAATCGGCAATCACGCGACGAACCAATTGATCGGTGGAGTCCGTGGGATGCTGGCGACGCAATTCTGCCACTTCCTGATTGACTTTTTCTACATCCACCTGGCCCAAGGCAGCCATCAACCAGCTAATACCAGGCACCTTCGTGCCCATTTTGATGAGGGGATTTTCGGCAAAGGGGGTGACAACTTTGCCAATGGTTTCGGTTGTCTGCTCAGCCCAGGTGTGAATCGCATCCGTGTTGGGTGCCATCGATTGAGTGGTCTTCTGCATGTTGGTAGCGATCGCCCGAGGCACACTCATCGCGGCGATGAGCGCCTCCTGGGTCACATCCATCAAAAAGTCTTGCAATTTGTTATTCATGGTGGAGTCTACTTTGGAGGCTAGGTCATACCCTCACGGTAAAGACTCAAATGCGGGATGGCGTCTACCTTTCTGTAGGAATATCCCCTCTGTAGCATGGCAGTTATCATCACCTGCCCGAAACATGCCATACTCTGATTTAGCTTTTACCTCTCGAAAGCTTGATGGATAAAGGTTTCAAGAGGTAAAAGGCAGATATTCATTCTCCTTGTGTGTGATGGGTTCAACACATCCCGATTGGCAATTCGACGATCGCTTCCTTGAGATGCGGAGCCGCTGGTTCACTCTGATCGGCGAACACTGGCATGACCATCAAGGCACTCCGCTGGAATACTGGCGAGTCGAACGGGCACATTCTGTCGTTATCATCCCCATCCAGGCTGGGCAATTCCTCCTGCCACCTGCGCAGTTTCGCCCCGGCGTCAAACACGCAACTTTGGATTTTCCGGGAGGTCGATTACTGGAAGGAGTCCCAGCCGACGAAGTGGCGGTACGGATTTTGGGACGCGAGTTGGGCGTGAAGGAAGGGGCGATCGCCCAACTCACCCCCATTAATCCCAACGGCTGGATCGTCAACAGTTCCTTCTCCAACCAACAGCTTTTCGGTTTCGTGGCCCATTTGACCCCAGATGTCCCCATCCCTGAATCTCAAATTGGTAGCACCTACACGGTCAACCATCAGGGAGTCCAAAACTTGTTGACAGACCTGCTATGCCTGCAATGCCGAGCGTTGCTGCTTGACTGGTGGCTGCAAACCACTAGCACAAGCTCTTAGGAGGTTTCTGCATAAGAATTTACCCAGGATGTTGGTGTTTTGGCCGCTTCGCGGGCAAAACACCCACATCCTGGGGGGTAATTTCATT
>NZ_JAMPLB010000005.1:0-235380 GCF_039962325.1 Leptolyngbya sp. PL-A3 | reverse complement strand
CAATGTTTTTCGGATTAGAGTAATCTGGTTCATGAGGGTTTCGTGGATGAATGTGGTAATTCTCATGAAACCCTCTCCTACTCAATCTTTGCAAGCTTTTGTCCGGTACTTAGCATGGAATGTCATTTCAGCGCTAGATTCCACTTTGCTTCCACCACCTGACACACAATCTGGCTCCCCAGGTCACAACCTGGGGAGCCAACCCGTTTCAAATCCGCGTTCTATCCCTTCACTCTTTTTCAGCGGGTACGTATCATGGCTAAAATCTATGGCGATCTTCAAGGCCTCAAAGCCAATCACATCAAACAGCTTGAGAAACTTCAGGAGCAGCGGCAACCGGGCGATCGCTTCCTCACCCCCGAGCTAGCTGAGCAACTTGCCGACCTGAGTGCTGCCATTCACCATCCCATTTCCTGCTACATCAACCGCCGAGGGCAGTTCGTGCGAGTGGCCGTAGGCACTCCCGCGCAAACCCAATTAAGGGAAGAAGCCTTGCCCCGGAAGAGTGGCGATCGCCTCAGCGGAATTCGTTGCATCGTGGCTCAGGCCCGCCCCTACGACTCGGGCGATCTGGTCGCTATGGTGCAGCAACGGTTGGATGCCCTTGTTGTTTTAGCCCTTGAGAATGGCGGTCGTAATAACCCAAATGCAGGGACGATTCAAGACGTGTTTTTAGCTCACCTGGCACCCGACCTGGAGCAGCCCTGGATGGTGGAGTCATTCAGTCTAGATGACCTAACAGACCAGGATGCCGATGACCTGATTCATAGCTGGGAACGAGAGCTTCAGGATGCTGGCATTGATTTGAATCAGCTACATCCATCTGAGGCCGATCACGATCGCGTTCTGATCGTGGCGGTAGAAACAGATGACCTGGCCGACCGCGCCTTTGACGACAGCGTTGCTGAGCTAGAACGTTTGGTAGATAGCGCCGATGCAGAAGTGGTGGGCATGGTGCAGCAGAAGCGATCGCAACCCCATCCCAAGACCGTCGTTGGGCAGGGCAAATTAGACGAAATCCGCGCCGAAGCTCAACGGGTGGGAGCCAACTTAATTGTATTTAATCAAGACATTTCGCCCTCTCAGGCTCGAAATCTGGAAGACGAGATTGGCCTGCGCGTGGTCGATCGCACGGAAGTCATTCTGGATATTTTTGCGCAGCGGGCGCGATCGCAAGCCGGAAAACTCCAGGTCGAATTGGCACAGCTTGAGTATCGTCTGCCTCGATTGCGGGGGCAGGGGCGCACCATGTCCCGCCTCGGTGCTGGAATTGGAACCCGTGGCCCTGGGGAAACTCGCCTGGAAACGGAACGCCGCACCATCCAGCGTCGCATTGCCCAGCTCCAACAGGATGTCAACCAGCTACAAGCCCATCGCGCTCGACTACGGCACCAGCGAGAACAGCAAGAGATTCCCACCTTTGCCCTGGTAGGTTACACCAACGCGGGTAAATCCACCCTGCTAAACGTGCTGACCCACGCTGAGGTGTATACTGCGGACCAACTCTTTGCCACTCTCGACCCCACCACCCGCCGCCTCACCATCGCAGACCCCGAAGCCCAAACGCGCCGCGATATCCTGCTCACCGACACCGTAGGTTTTATTCACCATCTCCCGCCCGCCCTGATGGACGCATTCCGTGCCACCCTGGAGGAGGTGAGCGAAGCCTATGCGCTGGTGCATGTGGTCGATCTCTCCCATCCTGCCTGGGAGCGGCATATCCAATCCGTCGCTGAAGTGCTCTCTGAATTACCCGATATTCCTCCCCGAGAACTGTTGGTGTTTAACAAAGTCGATCGCACCAGCAGCGAAGCCCTAGCTCGGGCTCAAGCCCTCCATCCAGATGCAGTCTTTATCTCTGCCACTCATCGCTTAGGGCTCAACACTCTGCAACAACGCCTATTTGAATGGGTTGAATCCGTTCCCATTGCGTCTCAAGCTGACGGGTGACGGGTTCCTCCCATAGAGCCCACTCCCAGATCAGAGCTTCCCCCGTTTGTTAGAGGAAAGAGGGCGATCGCCTTCCTAGCATGAGGGTAGGCTTATCACTTCATTGCCATTCACTTCAATGTTGTCAATATTGAGAAACAACCATGAACGACCCATCCCTGTCAGATTCCAGCAATAATCCTGATCAGGCAGTTATCTCATCCGAGCAAGCCCAACCTATGGCCCCCACGAACGTATCGGGCAGTGCCATGCTGGATGCTCGCACCGCCACCGATGGTTCCCAGCCTGAAGGCGAACCCATTTCGGATCCCATTGCCACCAACGTTTCACGGGCTTCCTCCGGTGATGCTAAAACCGCCGGAGTTTCTACAACAGGTGGCTCCTTCTCAACGGGAGAGGAGCATAGCCCAGGACAGGTGAATCTGCAAAATAACCCCGACCTGCCTGACCCGGACATGCAAGGGGCTCTGCCTGATACCGACCCGATGGTGATGCCCACTGATCCAGATGCTAATTTGCCCACCTAGTCTTCACGTTTGCAACCTATGTTTTTGTGTGGGGTGCTTCGCACCCCACACAAAAACATAGGTGATGGATTCCGCCTCAGCGTACTAGTTTTTCTGCCAGTGTCATTGATCAATATCAACAAGACAGCGGCGGTTAAGCTCCTAAAGACGCCAGTTCGCGGATGACCACTTCGGGCGATCGCGGCTGCCAACCTAACTCCCGTATAGCCTTACTTCCATCGACACGCACACAGCGATCGTATAGATAATGCACCCGCTCCTTACTGATCGGCGGTTGCCACTTCAGCACACGGCCAATGGGATCAAGCAGATTACCCACGATCCGCACCACCGGAGGAGGCATTTCGGCGGGGGCGGCGAGTTGGTTAGCTTCACCCACAATCTGGAACATTTCACGGGTTGTCATTTCCCCAGCCGAGGCAATGTAGTGAGCACCTGACGGAGCTTTTTCGATCGCCAGCAGCATCAGATCGACGAGATCATCGACGTGAACAATGCCGGTGATGCGATCGCCTCCCGCCCATACCTTCAACTTGCCACTGCGAAAGGCCTGAAGCACTGGGCCAAAGTGCGGGTCATCTGGCCCAAAGATACCCGAGGGCATCACACTCACCACCGAAAAGCCTTCCGCTACCGCCTGATCCACCAACTGCTGCGCCTTGTACTTCGTGGAATCGTAGGCCGACGAAAAATCTTTTTGAGTCCGCTGAAAGGTTTCGTCAATCACTCGACCCTGGGTATCACCGTAAACCCCAATCGTGCTGCAATAGAGCATCTTTTGTACCTGAGCCGCTCGGGCTGCCGCCAGCACGTTAGCGGTCCCCTGCACATTCACCCGCTCCATACGAGCTGCATCCACAACGCCCAACTCCACATAGGCAGCGACGTGGAATACCCAATCAATGCCGCTCATGGCTTGCTTCACCGCATCGGTATCGGTTACATCCCCATAGGCAAACTCTACGGGCAGCCCTTCCAGCCGGGATAGGTCACTGGTCTTGCGCACCAATGCCACCACTGTATGCCCACGATCAATCAAAGCTTTGACCAGATGGGAGCCTGTAAATCCATTCGCCCCTGTAACCAGTGCTCTCATGGCTGTATCCAAACTGTTGAACAAGACAGAATCATTGTATCGCCCGTTATTAACGCCATTTTGAGCCAGGGATGCTTCTGAGGGCAATGCAATGTGCCACCTTCAAAAACTCTCTAAACTAAATTTCTATTTCCAAGAAGATAGAACTTACGCAAGCCCACGACATTGAATTGACCAATTATTTTGCCGTCTTGGCTCTCACAGCTCTGTCAGCTCTTTTTCCCCTGATGAAGCCGTTGCTAGTGGGAGATGAGGTGGAAGACTACAGTTTTCCACCTCATCTCCCACTCAGCAATTCTCATTTTGAAATCAGGCCCGAAAACCGCGCGCTAAAGGCGCGCGGTTTTCGGGCACCAAAGCCAAGAGTTCACGCCCGTAGGGTGTGAACTCTTGGCTTTGGTGCCCATACTGAGAATTGCTGTCTCCCACTAGCAACGTCCTTATGAAAAAGAGCTGTAGCTTTAGAATAGAAGATTGATTGAGTTATGCGATCGCCCATGTCCTCCCCTTCCACTGTCGAATTTCAAGATTGTTTTGATGTCATCGTCGTTGGTGCGGGTCACTCTGGCTGTGAGGCGGCACTCGCGTCGGCGCGGTTGGGATGCCGCACCCTCCTGCTCACCCTCAATCTGGACAAGATCGCCTGGCAGCCCTGCAATCCGGCAGTCGGGGGGCCAGCGAAGTCGCAGTTGACCCACGAGGTAGATGCTTTGGGAGGCGAAATCGGCAAGATGGCCGATCGCACTTACCTGCAAAAGCGGGTGCTGAATATATCGCGAGGCCCTGCGGTATGGGCATTGCGAGCACAGACCGACAAGCGCGAATACGCCGCCATCATGAAGGGGATTATCGAGAACCAGCCCAACTTGATGGTGCGGGAAAGTATGGTAACCGACCTGGTCTTGGGCAAGAACGACGAAATCATTGGGGTAGAAACCTACTTCGGCGTTGCCTTCGGCTGCAAAGCTGTGATTTTGACCACCGGGACATTTCTGGGCGGACGCATCTGGGTTGGCAACAAGTCGATGGCAGCTGGACGAGCCGGGGAATTCGCCGCCGAAGGACTAACGGAAACCCTGAATCAGATCGGGTTTGAAGTCGGGCGCTTAAAAACAGGAACTCCAGCCCGGGTGGATCGGCGCTCAGTCGATTACACCGCCATGGAGTTGCAACCCGGTGATGAGGATGTGCGCTGGTTCAGCTTTGATCCGGAGGTCTGGGTAGAGCGGGAGCAGATGCCGTGCTATTTAACCCGCACGACAGCAGAAACTCACCGCCTGATTCGGGAAAACCTGCACATGTCTCCGGTCTATGGGGGTTGGGTTGATGCCAAGGGGCCACGCTACTGCCCCAGTATTGAAGACAAAATTGTACGGTTCGTCGATAAGGATTCTCACCAAATCTTCATTGAGCCAGAAGGACGGGATAGCCCAGAACTCTACATCCAGGGGTTCTCCACCGGGTTGCCCGAAAACCTACAGTTGCAGATGTTGCGATCGCTCCCCGGCCTCGAAAACTGCATTATGCTACGCCCTGCCTATGCCGTGGAGTACGATTACATTCCGGCTACCCAGTGCTACCCCACGCTAATGACGAAGAAAGTAGAGGGGCTATTCTGTGCCGGACAAATTAATGGCACCACTGGCTACGAAGAAGCCGCGGCTCAGGGCTTAGTAGCAGGCATTAACGCCGTACGCTTTGCCCAGGGCCAAGAGATGATCGTCTTTCCCCGTGAGCAGAGCTATATCGGCACGCTCATCGACGACCTGTGCACAAAGGATTTGCGGGAACCGTATCGGATGCTAACCTCACGATCCGAGTATCGGCTTATTCTGCGCTCCGACAATGCCGATCAGCGGCTCACCCCTCTGGGCCGCGAGATTGGCCTGATTGACGATCGCCGCTGGGATTTGTATACCCAGAAGCAGGAGGCGATCGCGGCTGAAAAAGAACGCCTTCACAGCACCCGCGTTAAACAACACGATGCGATCGGTCAACAGATCGTGGAGGATACTCAGCAAGCAATCAAAGGTTCGATTACGCTGGCCGATTTACTGCGTCGTCCCGGTTTCCACTACGGCAACCTGACACATTACGGATTAGGCAATGCATCCCTGAACCGGGAGGAACGGGATGGCGTCGAAATTGAAATTAAATATTCCGGATACTTACAACGGCAGCAGAATCAGATCGACCAGATCAGCCGCCAGGCAAACCGTCCCCTCCCCGCAGATCTGGATTACCACACCATCGACACTCTTTCTAAGGAGTCGCGTGAGAAGCTGGCAGCAGTACGGCCCCTGACCATTGGTCAGGCCGCACGTATTGGTGGCGTGAATCCAGCCGATATTAACGCGCTGCTCCTACATCTAGAGATCAGCGCTCGCCGAAAAGCCGCAGCAGTTTAGCCGCTGTAGGCTGACACCAGTTGATTACAAGTGATGCATTTTGTTGAGTCGAGTGTATGAGACGTACTCAACTCAACAAAATGGGTGACTTTGACTAAAACGCACTTCAGAATGGGCTGACTGATTCACCATCCGCTACATATGGCGTAATTTGCTGTGTTCGTTGAGTTTTCTCACCAGACACAGCAAGGTGAATAAGCTTTGAAAACCACCCAAATTGATGATGAATCCCTTCAGCATTTCCCTCACACTGCGGGAGACAACACTAAAACGGATTCATAGCTATGAAGTATCGGAGACTCGGTAGCAGTGATCTGAATGTTTCTGAGATCAGCTTGGGGTCGTGGTTAACCTACAGTGGGGGAGTCGAGCGGCAACAGGCCGAAGCGTGTATCCACAAAGCCTTTGATCTGGGCATCAACTTTATTGACACCGCCAATGTTTACGGGCGCGGTGCAGCAGAATCTCTGTTAGGGGAAGTGTTGCAGGGAGTCGATCGCAGCTCCTATGTTCTCGCGACCAAAGTGTACTTTCCCATGTCAGATACCGATCGCGGTCTATCTGCAGCACAAATCCGCAAACAAGTGGATGCCTCTCTACAACGACTTCGCGTAGATTATGTGGATCTCTACCAGTGCCATCGCTACGACGTGAATACACCTCTGGAAGAAACCATGATGGCGCTCACGGAAGTCGTACAGCAGGGAAAAGCCCGCTACATCGGCTTTAGCGAATGGAACGCTAGCCAAATTCAAGCCGCGTTAGATATGCCCGATGCGGCCAAGTTTGTGTCTAGCCAGCCCCAATACTCAATGTTATGGCGACAGCCTGAAGCAGAAGTTTTTCCCCTATGTGCAGCCCATGGGATTGGCCAAATTGTGTGGTCACCTTTAGCCCAAGGAGTCTTGACTGGAAAATACAAACCCGGTGAAGCACCACCCCAGGATTCCCGCGCATCCAATGACAAGATGAATGGATTTATGAATGATTTGATGAGCGATCGCACCCTCGCTGCCGTTCAAAACCTCAAACCTATTGCCGAACGGCTTAATATCTCCATGGCTCAACTGGCCCTCGCCTGGATTCTACGTGATGAGCGCGTGTCGTCGGCAATCGTTGGAGCCAGTCGCCCCGAACAGTTAGCGGACAACGCAGCTGCATCTGACGTTGAGCTGAGTGCTGAGATACTGCGGGAGATTGATAACGTTCTGGCTCCAGCCATGCCTCAAACCGCAGCCCGGTAAAGTAACGGGTTGCTTGCTAGGTGTCGTGTGCGTACACCATACCCAGCAAGTATGCATAAGCTAAAAAAAACTCGGCTCCAGTCGCAGGGCCGAGTTTTAGACTTTGTGTTGTTGATACAGTCTTCAGCAGGGAACACACTTAACAAAACCAAAGCAGGGGGCTAAAAGCCCGAAAAATTAGTCGAAAACCCAATCAAACAGGGAGGCATTTAGCGATCGCCATTCCTCCAGACTGAGTTGATGTTGCTCGTACCAATCCCGCACCAATTGGCTCAGTTGGCTACAGGCTTCATAGCGGCTAATCAGTTGTTTCGCCGCCCGAATGGCCTGAAACTGTTCTTCATACACCTGACGAATATGAAGACGCTTTCGAGAGGCCGAATAGCAAACGCTACGGTAGCCGTCTTCCTCCTTCACCAATTCGATTACCCAACTTTGGTAGAAATCAATCAAATCACCACTCATTCCGGTCAAATCCTTCAGGTAACAACACAACTCGAATAATGGAATGGGGCTTTGTTCAGGGATGTCTCTACTTTAACCAAGTCTTCTCCTAACAACCCATGGCAACTTAGCGGAATATAGTTCCGCCAACTGTGCAAATTTCATCCCAGAATCAAACTTGAACCATTAAATACGCACCTGAAAGTAACCCTTTTTCAAGGAACCACTGCGTTTAACTGAACTTGCTAAACAGCTCGCAGCCTTAATCGCACGATTTTTGAGAAGGTATTCTCCCTGCCCAAGCGTTGGATACAAGCAGTTTTACGAGGGCGGTGGACTTTACCCGCCCCCGGATAGCCTTGGCCTGGTTAGTTAGGCATTCGAAGCTAATTGAAGGCATTGCCTTTAATTAGCTTCGAATGCCCTAACTAACCAGGCGATCGCAATAAAACCGGATTTAACACTTACAGAAGTGAGATTTACCCGATACGTTTCACTCACAAAAAACACGACCTACAACACCAGCCCAAATTATTGTTGAAAAACTGTCCAGGAAACTGGTAGATCCAACATAGTTGGTATGCTTTGGATGAAACCTTGCAAGCTCGCTTATGTGTAACAGCACTTCTTCAAAGCCCTCATCAACTGGCCAGCACCTTGTGCTATATCCGTTGGGTTTCAACCGGTTCTATAGCTTCCTACACTCCTAAGGAGCGTGCGTCGAACAACCTGTAACTCTTTTTGTGGGAGTGGTGGCTTTGCTACCACTCCCACAAAAAGAGTTACAGGTTGTTTTATTTGTGATTCCTAAGAAACACAGCTGTTTCTTTCATGTTTCACGGTTCTACCCAGTGAGGAACTCACATCTTGTAGCCAACCCCAGAAGCTCTATTTTTCGTGGAGGCACACGAAAAATAGAGCTTCTGGGGTTTGGTGCAAAATCCGACCTGAGATAGGGCACGCCATCAACTCTAAGACAGACACGATAGTTCACACTTTCCACTAGCAGAATTCGATAAGCTAAAGGGGAGAGCAATCAGGAATTATTATGAGAGCAATCAATTTTGCCAATGAGCGCAGATCCTGGGCATCCGTCATTCTATTCACCCTGGGTCTGTGGCTGGGCGGTAGTCTGGTAGTCAGCTTGATCGTCATGCCTACGCTATACGTTGCTGGCATGATGGCTGAAAGCGGCTTTACCTCCGTGGGCTATAGCCTGTTTTGGGTACTGAATCGGACCGAGTTGCTGTGTGCCTCGGTGGTTTTGACAGGCGTACTGGTGCTAGCCCAAAACTCGATTATCCATGATGGCCGACGGGCGATCGCCCTGGCTACACTTCTTCTCACCATCCCGCTACTCTACACCTACATTCTGACGCCCGAAATGATAGCGCTGGGAGCACAGCTCGACCTGTTCAGCGATCGCCTCAGCATTTCGCCCACGATGGATTGGCTGCATGGCGGCTACTGGAGCATGGAAATCCTCAAGTTCGGCCTTGGCCTCTGGCTGTTCCGGCAGATTGATCAGGCTCGTACGCTTCCATCCTCCTAAAAATAAGGAACGGCTGCGATCGCGAGTTTATTAGCAGAAGAGTGGAGCTTACTCCACTCTTTTTTTGGCTCGGTTCCTACAAAAAATCTATTTTTACGGTTCTTTAATATGCCAGCACACAAATTTCGACTGCCAAATTAGGACAAAGAGAATATGAAGCTGCGCCCTGTTCTACGCCCTGTTCCACGCCCTGCCACCTTATAGTACAGCTCCATATCGAATTGGTATTAAGTATGAAAACCTGGAAAACAAAGTGTGAAAATATACCTTTAGAACGTGGGATCTTCCGGCTGACAGGGCATCCTATACATAGGTCTGGATGAGGAAAAACACACTATGACGATGCAATTAATCATTCCTGATCCTGTTTTGGAAGCGCTGCGGATTCCCAATCAGCAGGTTGAGCAGGAGTTGTTGAAGGAATTGGCGATCGCTCTGTACGATCGCGAAATGCTCCCCTTTAGCAAAGCTGCCGAACTGGCGCAGATGGACAAACAGGAATTCAGCCGAATTGCCGCCCATCGAGATATTAGCCGCCGTTGTACTGTCACCGATGTAAATGGGCATCCCGTCTACACTTGCAGCGAATAAAGTTCAATCACAAGTAAATTTAGATGTCTATGATAAAAAGTGGCACGGCGCAAAGCACCGTGCCACTTTTTATCATAGACATTTAACCCAACATGACCAGGACTTACGCATTTACGTTGGGTGTGGTGTGCGAAGCACACCACACCCAACGTAAATGCTCTAAATATGGTGGGCTTGCGTAAGCCCTGATGACACAGGATGCTTTTCTCTCCAAGGGCAAGAGAAATCATCTTAAACGGGCTTTAGGGTAGGGTTGGTACGTCCAAAGCAGGTGTGAAATTGATCTGAGATTCCCAGGTAATCAGGGTAATGCCCACCGCTTGCTCCAGTTGGGTCAGGCTGTTCAAGAACGCGATTTCTGCTTCCAGTTGTGCATTTTGGGCATTCACCAACGCTTCTTCTCGCTGGCTCAGATCCAGTAAGGTAACCCCGCCCCGGCCCCGCCGAAACTTTTCGCGATCGCCCTGCAATTGCAACGCGGCCGCCTCGGAGGCTCGGCGTGCTGCTTCTACCCGTAGTTGATTCGATCGCACGTCCTCCAGGCGCGTCGTTACCTCGTTGCGAATTGCCGTCGTTACACGTGCCAGTTCATTTTCGCTCTGCAACAGGTTTACCTGGCTACGGCGGCGCTCTGTCTCCAAGCGTTCATCCCCCAAAGGTCGGGTCACGACCAACCCCAATCGGGCCTCCGCATCATCGCCCATAGTAGCGCGCCCCTCCGCATCCAGTTGCCAGCGCTGATTATCCGCTGCAATATCCACGCTCACCTGCTCTACCTGGGTCGCAAGCTGAGCCCTGCGATAGTCAGGCCGTTGTTGATAAGCCGTTTCTAATAATGCCGTGAGCTTCAGGCTGGGTACTTGCTCCAGTGCCGCTGTAAACCACCGAGCAACTTCATCCAGTGATGCGACAAACTGGATCGGCTCATCACTACCAATTAAATTCAGCAGATTTGTATTAGCCTGGGCCAATTGGTTACGTGCATTTTGCAAGTCTCGTTCGGCATTGGCAATATTGCCGTCGGCTTCCACCAAATCAACTCGGGGACGCCGACCAGCCTGTACCAGAGCGTTGATGATTGCGTTCTGGTCACGACGTCGCTCCAGGGCCTGCTCCTGAATCCGAACCGCTTCCTGTTGCTGAATCAGGTCAGTGTAGCTAGTTATGGCCTGAGTGATGGTCTCCGTGGTTTGCTGTTGCAGGGCCAGCTGATTACGCTGCTCGGTCAGGCGTGCCTGGGTGATAGGGGCCCGGTTAATGCGTTCACCAAAGCCTCGCAGAAGCGGTTGGCGCACAATCAATTCGACAGGCTGATCATCGAGTGGGTCGATCGCCAATTCTAACCTGGTACCAATTGGGGTCAGGGTTTCGGCTGTGACCCGGGCCGACTCATCGGTGGTCGTGCGGTCTTCCCTCACAAACTCATTCTCCGAATCTTCTAAGCGTTGCGTCACGGCCAGGGAAAGCCGGGGAGTAATGTCGGGGTCAAATCGGCTCTCTGCCTCCACCAGTTGTTGTTGCTGCACAATCCGCTCTAGCAGGGCATCTCGTAGTTCGCGATTGCCTTCAAGCACCAAATCAATGAGTTGAGGCAGACGGAGGGGTACCTGTTGGAAATCAGTGGATTCTGAGAGAGAAGTTTGGGGTGTGGACTGAAACAGGGGAGAGACAGGGGCAACTCCCGTTGGGATAGTAGGATCGAGCGGCTGTGCAGTTCCGGCTGGAACTATAGAACCCAACAGCACACCTGTGAGAAGACTCATTTTGAGCCATGGATGGCGATCGCCCAACATCCTCCTCTAATCTCCCCGCAGTGCATCAACAATATCTAAGCGAGCGACCCGCAAAGCTGGCAGCAGGCTGGCCCCGACCCCTACGGCAAAAGCAGCTCCCATGGAGATTGCTGCATCCTGCGAGCGAAACGTGTAGGGAACCTCAAAGACTTGCTTAGCCGCCACCTGGGTCAAGAAGTGTACCGTTACCACTGCAGCGACTCCACCTAGCAGGCTCAGAACCGCTGCCTCGGTAATAAACTGAGCCATCACCTCCAGATCTGTGGCACCTAACGCTCGCCGCAGACCAATTTCTCGGGTTCGCTCTACCACCGCTGCCACTGTGATATTGGCAATTCCCACTCCGCCAATCACCAGGGCCAGCAGCCCCACTCCTTTCAATACTCGGGCTGACGCTCGCTGCTGCTGTTCTTCTTTGTAGAGATCTTCCGCATTACTTCCAATCTGAACATTAAAACCGGGATAGCGCTGCTTGAAAAAGGTTTCCAACGATTCCTCTACTGTCTTGTAAGTGCTCAGTTGGGCAAGAGCAAGTTGTGCCCGTTCCATGTTGTACCCGCCGGCCAGCACACTGGTATAACTCTGAGTAAACCAGACGGTTCCAGTTGGTTCTTCGTCTGCCCAGTTTTTCTTGGTTTCGCTTACCCCAATTACAGTGAAGCGGGTTCCGGCAATATAGATACCTTGCCCAATCGGAGACACGTCCTGAAATAGGCGACCGGCTAACGCTTCATCCACGATGACCACAGCGTAGTACTGCTCAAAATCCACCGGGCTGAAAAATCGCCCTTGCAGAATTTGCCGTCCGGTCGTTTGCTGGTAGTTCTGTGAAACACCAACCATATCTACCTGGGTGGCTACTACATCCTGGTATTGCACCTCAGAAATGCCCCAAATGTTGGTCGTAAAGCTATAGTCACGGATGCCCGCCACCTCCCGACGCGCCGTTTCGATCTCCTCGGCAGTGAGGCGAGGTGGATCTTTATCCCAGGTGGGGTCGTAAATAAAGGGAGAGACGTAGGGGTTATCACGTTCTGCAAGCTTCTGATTGAGCTGGGTCGTAGTAATGGCATCGATGTTAAGAGTGGCATTGACCGCAGCAACTCCCATAAAAATGCCGAGAGCCGTCAGCCCCGATCGCACCCAATTACCTCGCAGATCGTTGAATGTAACCTGCAATAAATCTAGAGGAGAGAGGCTCATGGCGACGGAGCCTCCCCCGGTGCGGTGAGGGGTGTACCCGGAGTTAGCGTAACGCCAGAGGGAAGGACGGGAATAATCTGGTCTCCCGGAGCCAGACCAGACCGGATTTCCACCTGTTCCACGCTCTGAAGCCCCAGCACGACCGATCGCCTCTGTGCCGTCCCATCCTCACCTCGCACCCAAACATAGGGGGAGTCTCCATTCTGAACGGCTGTAATGGGGATGGCGATCGCATTCCGGCTTCGCTCTAAAATAATTTCCACACTGACATCGCTACCGGGAATTAGGGTCTGGCTGGGAGCATCCAACACTACTCGTGCTTCCACAGTGGTTGGGTCGTTGCGGCCAGAATTGTTGGCACTAGGGGCAGCAGCCTGGGGCGCGACATCAGCAATCCGGCCTGCAAAGGTACGTGCATTGGGGCCAATAACGCTGACCCGCACGGGCATGTTGGGTCGAACCCTTTGGGCATCCAATGTCAATAATTGAAGCCGTACCATTTCCTGGGTGGGGTCACCGATGGTGAGTAACTCCCCCTCCTGCTGAACCCCATCCCCCGGATTAACCAGGACGTTCAGAATAACGGCATCGAAAGGGGCCACAATCCGAGTGTCGGCAAGCTGGGCCTGCAGGGTTTGCAGCTGTAGTTCATCATTACGAAGCTCCAGCTCAGCATTGGCAAGATCTACTTCCGCATCCCGCAGGCTACTCTCAGCGTCTTCCAAAGCATTTTGGTCCCCTCGAAAATCGTCTTCAGAAATAAAGCCCTGGTCCAGCAACGACTGGGATTCCTGAACCCGTTCTTGTGCTCGAGCGCGGCGACCCTGACGTTCTTGAATGCGCTCTCGTTCTCGGTTGAAGGTGTTGCGGGATTTTTGCACATCCACCCGCGCCTGGTTTAGTTGCTGTTGTAGGTTGCGATCGCGCAACACCAACAAAACCTCCCCTTTAGCTACCCGCTGCCGCTCGTTCACGGCTACCGCTTCCACGGTCACATCAGTTGGTGCTTTGAAGGTCTGCTGTCCCCCCAATTCCACCACACCAGACCCAGTCACGATGACCTCCACATCCCCCCGCTGAGCCGGAATGGTTGCCACACTCACGGGTTCTGCTGGGGCACGCAAGGTTTTCTGATAGGCAAACCAGCCTCCCAATCCCAGTAGTAAAACTAGACCAGAACCAATGATCCAACGTACCCCTCGGCGCTGCCGAGAATCGATATCCTCCTCCAGTAAACCCAGACCCGTTGCAGACGTATTTTCAGGAAAATCGGATGGAGGTTGCTGAGGCTCCAAATCCGAAGATAAATCAGGTTTCACCAAACCCCCTTAACTGACACCCAGATTCAGGTAGACGACGTTGAACAGCACCATTTAAGCCAACACTTTAGAACACATTTCTTGAGATTTTACGCGCAAAAAAGAGTGGTGCCAACAGAAAGCCAAACCCTGTATTCTAGCAACCTCACAAAATGCCAATCTAAATCTCTAAAATACAGGCGACACAAACCCTATCTATATCGATGAGGTGGGCGAGACTATTCCAGAAATAGCCAAAGATAGCATACAAAGCAGGACACCGAAAATGATTCTTAGTGTAATACTTAGAACAGCTTTCGCTCATGTTCACAAGCCTCCGTCAAGTATCCAGACTCAGTACAAAAGAGAAGTATTAAACATCAAATTCAGAGATAAAATATCAGGCTCTATTAAAACGGGTAGACAAATAATAAAATCCTGAGGTAATTGCAAAAAGCATGAGCCATAAACACAGTAATTTTCAAAATGGCCTATCAGACAAACACATAATTGGATATTCTGCGAGAACTTAGTTTTTGTTTTAACAGAACAACAAAAAACTAAGTTCTCAAACATCTCGACGGATGCTGATACAGCTCCTCAATCTATAACCCTTTCCGAGCCGATGAAGTACAAGAGATGGATGTAAGGCCTTGTCCTACGCCCATTTGGCTTAACGAGGTATAGCGGCCGGCGTCGCACTATCATCTACAATACGTCCATCACTCATACGGATCATGCGCTGGCTGTAGCTGGCCACTTCCTGGGAGTGGGTAATTACAATCAGGGTCATACCACTGGCATGCAGTTCATCGAAAATCTGGGTGATGACTTGAGCTGACTGCGTATCCAGTGCCCCCGTTGGCTCATCGGCCAACAGAAGGACCGGACGATTCACCAATGCGCGGGCGATCGCCACCCGCTGCTGCTGTCCCCCCGACAATTGCCCTGGCTTTTTGTGGAGGCGATCGCTCAACCCCACCCGCTGCAAAGCATACTCGGCACGTTTACGCCGAAGCGAGTGCCCTACTCCGGCATACATCATGGGTAAAATGACGTTTTCTAGAGCCGTCAGATTTGGCAGCAGCTCATAGCGCTGAAACACAAAGCCCAGCTTGCGGTTGCGAATTCTCGCCAAGCGGCTCTTGCTAAGCTGCGACACCTCGACTCCATCCAGGTAGTAGCGCCCTGAAGTCGGGCGATCGAGGCAGCCTATCAAGTTCATTAGCGTGCTTTTGCCGGAACCAGACTGGCCAATAATAGCGCAGTACTCCCCAGCGTGGATGGAGAGAGAGATGCGATCGCACGCCCGAATCATCGCTTCTCCCTGACCATAGACACGGGAAATGTTATCCAGGCGAATCACCGCCTGACGTTCCGCTTCAATACCAGAATTTGATGCGCCCATGCCCAGCCTTATCATGCCGACACCGAGAGGGGTCGTTGCTACTGTAACCCTAAATTCTGCCCATGAGGAGCCTCACTCCTGAGGGGCTAAACAATTACACTCAACCCGCATGGATTTAAACAATCAGAAGGGTATAGCGCGAACCTGCATCATGGAATTTTGAGAGGTAATTTGATTGGGCTGTGGAGTGGGGTTTTGAGAGGAGAGCGATCGCCATATATAGCACTTTCATGCTATATCCTCATTTTGCCCAACTTTGACTGTGCTGTGGTCGGCTTTGCGCTTAAGAAATGATGTTTAAAGCGGCCGCTATACGGCCCAAATCTGCCCATTTTCGCACTAGAACAAAAGTACGCTTTTATGGCTTTAAATAGGGTATTTTTTGCCCTTTCTATAGCGTAGGTACGCTATAATGAATACATAAATTAAGTGCTGTGGCGATCGCTCTCTCTATTGACCAGCCTTGGCTTACAGATATGAGCCAGTGAGCGAGCGTGTGTAACGTGCGGTATCGCCCAGTTTTCTGCCCCCATCCGTCTTCAAACTATCCCGTCTGATCGTTCGCCTCTGAGCCGAGGTCGTTCAGCCCAATTTTTAGAGGAGTTCCCATGGAACTGTACATCAACTCGGCCCGCATTCGGCAGGCCATGACTGATGCGTTGCCTGACCTGAAGCACAACCTCCGGGAGCGATGGGGCGAAGACCCCTACACCGATCCAGAACTCATGGAGGCGATGCAGCGCTGGTTAGAGTTATCCATCGAAGCACTCGTGAATGAGATGGATTACCACCTTTACAGCGGAGCCTATCCCTTTAATCGGCACGACTTTGAACACGCCCTGAGGGCGATCGACCAGCGGCAGCAACAGGATTCGGGTGCCGGTCAAGCTGTGGCGTAAAACAGATTTTTTCAATAAGGATTCACACACTATGGTTATGCAAACCCCTCGGAAACCAGAATTAACGATCAACGACTATCCCCATGAGATTGCCAAGTTGAGGACAGCGATCGCCCGTCTCGACCGCGAAGTTGCGAGTTTAGAGTATGCGATCGCCCGAATTGACCTGAGCATTGAAAACACCATTGCCAGCAACCGTGAGCTGAAGAACGACACCCAGCGTCGGGCGAAGCGCGGAGAGTTGCGTGGGTTCCATCCAGAGCTACGGACCTATCAAGAGCAGTTGACACGAGCCCGAGAGAAGCGTACCCGCAAGGAAATCCAACTGGAGATGCTGCGGAATGCGTTTAGTGTTGCCAAGCTCAAGCTACGGCACGAGATTGCTTCTATGGTTTTAGACCGCGATGTGGACTTGGCGATGGATTTGGCCTTGGCTGCCTAGGTGTAAAGCCCATTTTGAGAGCGATGGGACAGGCGATCGCTCCAAATGGGGTTGCTTCTCCGTTATCCTCTCTCACGACCCATTTGAGCTATTGTTTTCTCGGGGACTCTCTCCGTGAACAACCTCAAATGGGTTCTTCAATCAAGCATGATTACCGTTAGCGTTTACGGCATACCGTCCTGATGGACATGAAAGAAATTTTGGCTCACCGCATGCAGCAGTTGGGCTATAGCCAGTACAAACTCACGCAGGAAGTTTGCAAATTGCGGTCCGAAGATGGCGATGTCCCCCCAGTGCTGAAATACAACTCCAGCATCGGCAAAGCTCTCAACGACCCCGACAATGTCAAGCTCTACATCATTGAGGATATTGTCAACGCATTGGGTGGCGAGATCATTATCCGGTGGAACAACCCCCAGGAGATCCGCGTGGATTAACCTTTCCAGGCTTTATCACCCGTTCCAAGCAGATGAGGTACGTGAGACAAAGCCCACGTACCTCATCCGCCTGGAAAATGCTGTATCTTTGTTTTTCCTACTCTATCTTGAGAAATCGCCATGCGACCCGCACCCATCCCCCCCGGCCCTGGTCAAGAATCGGTCTGGGACTATCCCCGTCCCCCACGCCTGGAAGAAACCTCCAAACCCATCCAAATCATCTTTAATGGGGTCACGATTGCTGATACACACCGCGCCAAGCGGGTGTTAGAAACCAGCCATCCGCCAACCTATTACATCCCGCCAGAAAACATCAAGATGGAGTACCTGGTGGCGGCTGAGCGGGGCAGCTTTTGTGAGTGGAAGGGGCAGGCCCGCTACTTTACCGTGAAAGTGGGCGATCGCACAGCTACCGACGTTGCCTGGAGCTATCCCAACCCCACACCTACCTTCGCTGCCATTCAAGACCACGTAGCCTTCTATGCTCATGCCATGGATGCCTGCTATGTGGATGGCGAAAAGGCTCAACCTCAACCCGGAAATTTCTATGGCGGTTGGGTTACGTCAGATATTGTGGGCCCATTCAAAGGTGAGCCGGGCAGTTGGGGTTGGTAAGCAGCACCCATTCCACCGCTTCTGCAACAGTCGCAACTTGCGGCCCCTCAGGTAATGGGGGTCGTTCCACCATCACGACAGGCAGGCTCAACTCCCGAGCAGCCTGAAGCTTGGCATTTGTGGAGCCGCCGCTGTTCTTGCAGACTAAGGCCTCGATCCGATACTCCAGCATCCAGGTTCGCTCTTGCTCAACAGTGAACGGAGGACGGCCATAGAGAATCTCGCCACCAGGAAGAGCGGCATCCGGTTGAGGAGCTTCCAGCAACCGCATGAGAAACCACAGGCTACGCAGAGGCGCAAAGGTGGCCAGATCCTGACGGCCAATCGCCAGGAAAATACGTTGGGCCAAACCAGGAAGTATTTCGGCGGCGGCTGACAGCGTTGGGACGGATAGCCAGCGATCGCCCTCCTCAGCCTTCCAGGCAGGGCGCACCAGCATAAGCCGGGGGATATGGCAGGTGTGGGTGGCGATCGCCGCCTGCTGAGACATCTGCTCGGCAAAGGGATGCGTAGCATCTACCACAACATCAATTTCTTCCTGCTGCAAGTAAGCGACTAGCCCTGCTACCCCGCCAAAGCCGCCCACCCGCCATAATCCAACTGGCGTACGAGGCTGTTGAGTTCTCCCGGCCAGGGATGTCATAACGGTCAAACCCAGACCAGTAAGGGCTTCTGCCAACTGAAACGCGGACTCTGTACCACCCAAAATCAGAACGCGATTCATCCCAAATGCTGAGTTTCGTTGCAAAGGTTGCACACAAGTGTTACATTTCTTAACAGGGATTTGGAATGGCGATCGCGGCTTTGAGCCAATGAGTTTTCATGACTACCGGTCGTGCTGTCAGCCAAACTTGAATTCTCCTTCCAACACAGCAAGTATAACCAGCCTCCTTCCGTGGCTGGTTTTTATTTCAGCTTGGGCACGAGATATTCTACAATCCTTTCTTCCGGCTGCAATGCCAAACGTTTGTATTAATTCCTGTTGGCTATAAATGAAATCTCCCACAGATACACATACCTGCGGTTTAACCGTGATACCTTAGTGATTAGTGTGATAAGCCTGGGCATTGGGTATTAAGCCAGGCGAATTGTTTTGAGTAAAAATCTTTTCTTTTCTCATGACAGAATCTATCACCTTAGAGGGGCTAGCTCTATTTGTGGTTAGCAAATAGCTGTTCTAAGCAAATTTGTCTGAAACCGACGTCTGGAGGAATCTTTAATCTATGTCTGTTCGTCTCTACATTGGCAATTTGCCTAAAGAGCTTGAGCGCCAGGAACTAGCCGCACTTTTTGAAGAATATGGCGATTCCGTTAGCACCAAGGTCATTACCGATCGCAAAACTGGCAAGTGCCGTGGTTTTGGCTTCGTTACCGTGAAAACGGACGAAGAAGCGGATAAAATCATCGAAAAATACAACGGATACACCCTGAAAGAAAGCACCCTCAAGATTGAGAAAGCGAACCCTCGTACCAAGGGTGAAGGCGAAGAGGGTAGCGAAGTGAGCGCACCCGCCCCATCGGGTGGCGGTCGCCGCAAGAATAACAGCGGTGGCGGTGGCAACAAGCCGAAGCGCACCAGCAGTGGTGATTCCGATTCCGTACAGCCTGACCCTCGTTGGGCTCAAGAGCTCGAGAAACTGAAGGAATTGTTGGCGGCTCAAACTACCAATTCCTAATTAGGGCTATCAATAGTCCTCTATGGCAATGGGAGCGTTCTGTAGAACGCTCCCATTTTTTATCGGTTAGACCGCCGCCAGTCGGGGCGGGAATGATGGGTTACCGTTTCAACCATTGAACGGCCTGTTGTTGGAGCATTGCGATCGCTGGGCTTGGATTCTGCGACTGAATGTTGCCCGGATTGCTCCAGGTAAAGGGGGCTTCTCGCTCTGCGGACATCCACAACAATCGTCGGGCACGGGTCATGGCTACATAAAGTAAACGAAATTCCTCAGCCAGTTTAAGATAGTTGGCCTGTTCCCAGGCTCGTTGAGTTGGGGGTAAGGGAAATTGCCCATGAACGATGGCCCGAATTTGGGCTCGGGCAATTTCTGCCAGACTAAAACGCCCTAAAAATTCACCCTGGGGCGGAATCCAGACATCACCGGGAATAGTGTTGGCATGGAGAAAAGGAAGAAAAACTGCATCCCAATCCAATCCCTTAGCCTTGTGCATCGTCATAATGGTGAGCTGTCCGGCACGGGTATAGCGAGCATCCGTATCTGTTTGAACCGGCTCAAAACGTTCGGCTCGTACGATTTCTCCCAGAGCGCTGAGAATGGCCGGCAGAGAAGATTCAAACGTCGTTTGGCGAGCAATACGAACAGCTAATTTGTCAGCAGTCGCTAACTCAGTCTGGTCATAGCCCAGGGTTAATGCCAAAAACGGGATGAGTTGGTACGGGGGTAGCTCCAATCGGGCACGCAGCAGGTTGTTACAGTAGCGACGGGCCGTCTGCACTGACTCCAGCTGCGCCGAATCCAGGGGGCCGGGGAAGAGAAATTGCTCTGGCTGGGGGGTAATTTCGTTGAGATCCTGGGTGGGTACTCGCTGGCGGTTGACCAGCACTTGCAGGGCCGCTTTCAAGTAATCCGGCGAGTGGGGCCGCTCCAAAAATTGCAGCAGAGAAAAGATTTCAGCGGGAATGTGGGAGTGGCGATCGCGCTCTCCAACCTCATAAATCTCCAGACCCAACCGCTCAAAATCGACCCCAGTATCGACAGACTTCGAATTGCGAAGGCAATCGGCAATAAATTTACCCTGACGATTTTCCCGGACTAGAATGGCTAGACGGACTTCCGGATCACTCTGGTACAAATCCGCCACTCGCCGCGCAATCAGAGTGACCGCATGGACTGGATCATTGGGAAAGCGAATTTCCAGGCCTTGACCCATCGGAGCGGGGTTAGCATCTGATTGCGGATCGCCAGCAGCCACCGGAAGGATATTTTGTGGTCGAAATGGAACATTGAGACCATTTGGGCCTGGATAACGCTGGTTCACCCAGGCCAGCAATGTGTTAGCTGCTTGCATCAGAATCGGGCTGCTGCGGCCTGCCTGATCCATCGTCGCCAGTTGGCCCTGTGCCTGACACGCCTCGCAAAACTCCCGAAAAAACACGGGGTCTGCTGGGGTAAAGGTAGAGTTGATGGCCTGGTTGGGGTCACCTACTCGCACTAGGTTCATAGCTCCTGTTTGAGGATGGGTCGCCAGAATCTCTAGCAGGCGAGTTTGCAGGGGCGATGAATCCTGCGCTTCATCCTCAAAAACAGCCGCGATCTGTCCCTGCCAGGTATAGCGGGCCTCGTTATCCTCCAGCACCCGGAGGGCCGCCAGAATCATGTCGTCGTAGTCGATGAAGCTACGCTGTTGCAGCAAGAGCTGGTACTGCTGGTAAAGGCCTGCAGCGATCGCCAACAAATCATAATCTGCCGCCGATTCTGCTTCACTAACATTGCGAATGCGATCGCGACTATGGTGCACGAGCAGTTCGGAACTCAACCCCGAACTCTTCGCCTCCCGAATCACCGTGTGAGCCAGGCCCGGAAGAATTTCTGTGCGCAACACTGACTGCCGTCGCAACCGTTCAGTCTCTTCCCCGTCAAAACTCTGACCCTCAATTAACCGCTGGTAGAGAATGGGGTTAGCGGCCACCCACTGATCCACACTGGTACGAATCAACCGATGACTCTGATTCGGAGACACCAGGGTCATGCGATCGAGGGTGAGGCCTGATAGATCAGGATGACGGGTTGCGATATTGAGAGCTAAACCATGCAGGGTGTAAACGACAAAACCACTAATGGGTAAGCCAAGCTTTTCAAGTTCCTGCCGCACCTTGAGGCGAAGATTGGCGGCAGCCGAGCGGGTGAAGGTGACCAGGAGAATTTGGCTATCCGATGGACGGCCCACCTCCCGCGCCTGAAGATAGCGACGGCCCAGTTGAATGGCAGTGGCGATCGCCATCCCCGTTGACTTCCCGGCACCTGGTACTGCCGACACGGCCAGCGGCCCTTCCGTCCAATCGGCCAACGCCTGCTGGCCGGGCCGCAATTGGTCGCGCAACTGTCGCAGTTGTACATCCAACTCCTGCCACCGTTGCTCAATATTCAGAAATGCGTCAACCATACCCTGACCTGACAGAGGGGCTATCTAGCCCTATTCTCGCTTATAGCAATGTGCAAGTGCGTTAAGTGCAGAAACGGTGGTGTGGGGCACGAAGTCCCCCACACCACCGTACTTAATCAACGTGCACAGCGCTATGTACAGAACTGACGCAACCTGAGTTCACCTTTTTCAAGGACCATGTAAAGTCATTAGTTCGGACAGTTTTTCTGAAACCCTTGATTTTGCGTGCGCTTCGCGCACGCAAAATCAAGGGTTTCAGAAAAACTGTCCAGAGTATTGTAAAGTGCAACCCTTGAAAAAAGCGAGTTTTGCGTGCACAAAGCGCACGCAAAACTCAGCACTTCAACTTATCCCAAACTCACGTTACGCAATTTTATTGGATGGGCTGTGTTTTACCCATCACATCCAGCAAATTTGGAACGAGGACGAGCGCTACGAGCTGAGATTCAGTACTTTGGTGGTATTGCATTGTACGCCACCTATCCCTGTAGCCAGCTTATGGTTCAAGGTCAAATCAAGCAAAAGGCAGCCCTCGCATTACTCCTGTTTGTGCCCGCAGCCAGCCTTGGTATTGCGGCCCGATTGTACAGTCCTGGCCTATTTGGGGCAATCACCTTTGTTGCAACACGAGTATGGCTGATTGCACTGCCGCTGCTGTGGTTTCTAAAAGTGGATCGAGCACCTTTTACGCCCTCTCCTCCATCGGCGAAAGATTGGCGAACTGGACTGGGACTGGGGCTCCTCATGCTGAGCATCATCTGGATAGCTTACGTATTAGGACAGCACTGGCTCAACCCCATAACAGTTCAGGAAAAAGCCCAACAAGTTGGCCTTACAAACCCCACGCTTTACATCGTAAGCACCCTTTACTTTACATTCATCAACTCCTTCATCGAGGAATACACCTGGCGCGGGTTCGTCTATCGTCACTGCGAAACCCTTATCCCCGGTCTTGGCGCAGTTTGTCTTGCAGCTCTCTGCTTCACCCTGCATCACACCATTGCGCTGGCCGCTTACACAGGCAATGGGTGGGTTGTTCTATTAGGCTCTTTAGGGGTATTTAGCGCAGGGGCCTTGTGGTCCTGGTGCTATCTCACCTCTGGTTCTTTATGGGCCTGTTATATCAGTCATGTATTAGCAGATGTAGCGATCGCCCTCATCGGCTGGCAACTCCTCTTCAGCCCAACCATTTCCCTAACCTAAAACTTGCCCTGCCAGTGAAGCACTCCTACCGGCAAACCATACGAACTGACCTACATACCCCTCACAAACCTGATCCAAACCCCACCAATGCGAAGCGGCCTAACACCATCGGTATTTCGCCACAAAAAAAGCGACGGGCTAAACCGTCGCCTTTTTTAACTGAAAGAAAATGACTTAAAAGTCCTTAAACTGGGCGATCGCCTCATCCATCCGCTGAATCACCTCACTCACCGCCAGGGAACCCAACTCTCCAGACGCCCGAGTCCGAATGCTCAGCGCTTGAGCCTCGACTTCCTTGGCCCCAACAATTGCCATGACAGGAACTTTCTCCTTCTCAGCATTGCGGATCATCTTGCCCAGACGTTCGCCGCTCTCGTCAACTTCCGCGCGGATATTGTGCGATCGCATCTGCTCCACCACCTGACGGCAGAACGGCAAAAACTCCTCCGTCACCGGCAGCAAACGGGCCTGAACCGGAGCCAACCAGAGCGGAAAATCCCCTGCATATTCCTCAATCAAGATCCCAATTAACCTCTCTAAAGAGCCAAAAGGTGCCCGGTGAATCATCACAGGACGTTGACGAGAACCATCTTCCGCCACATATTCCAGGTCAAACCGCTCCGGCAGGTTGTAGTCTACCTGCACCGTCCCCAACTGCCATTCCCGCTCCAGAGCATCCTGAACCATAAAGTCCAGCTTGGGACCATAGAAGGCCGCTTCCCCAACCCCCATGAAGTGAGGCAAGCCCAGGGTTTCAACCGCGCGCTGAATCGCATTCTGAGCCTTTTCCCAGGCATCATCACTTCCAATGTACTTATCGGAATTGGGGTCACGGAAGCTGAGACGGGCCTTGAAGTTCCCCAAGTTAAGAGCCTTAAACACCGTCTGGATCAGGTCTACAACCTTCAGGAATTCATCATCCAACTGATTCGGCGTCACGAAGAGGTGAGCATCATCCTGGGTAAAGCCGCGAACCCGCGTCAGACCGCCCAGTTCCCCCGACTGCTCATAGCGATAGACCGTACCAAATTCCGCTAGACGTAAGGGCAGGTTTCGGTAAGAGCGCAGCTCAGACTTATAAATCTGCACGTGGAATGGGCAGTTCATCGCCTTCAGCACAAACCCCTCTTCCTGCTGACGGGTTTCGTCGTTATCTGACATCAGCGGGAACAGGTCATCCCGATACTTCTGCCAGTGCCCCGAAGTCTTGAACAAATCTACCCGTCCGATGTGAGGAGTCACAACAGGAAGATAACCCCGCCGGATTTGCTCCTGCTTCAGATAATCCTCCAACGTGGAGCGCAGGAGAGTGCCTTTTGGTGTCCACAGAGGCAAACCTGGGCCAACCAGATCACTAAATACAAACAGCCCCAGTTCTTTGCCCAGCCTGCGGTGGTCGCGACGAATGGCCTCTTCCTTGCGGCGTTTGTACTCAGCGAGCTGCTCAGGCGTCTCCCAAGCGGTACCGTAGATACGCTGCAATTGCGCCTTCTTCTCGTCACCTCGCCAGTAAGCTCCAGCCACGCTCTCCAGATCGATCGCATCGGGATTAATCATCTCCGTGTTCTCGACGTGAGGACCCGCACAGAGATCCCACCAGGCCTCTCCCAGGTGATAAATGGTGATCGGCTCTTTCAGGTCCTCCAGGATTTCAAGCTTGTAAGGCTCCTGGATGGACTGGATCCGCTTCGTCGCTTCTTCTCGACTCACCTCTTCGCGGATAACCGGCAGCTTACGGCGGATAATTTTAGCCATTTCTTTTTTAATAGCCTTGAGATCTTTCTCGGTGAAAGGTTCTGGGCTATCAAAGTCGTAATAAAACCCGTTCTCGATCCAGGGGCCAATTGTCACCTGGGCCTTAGGAAAGAGTTTCTGCACTGCCATCGCCATAACGTGCGACGCAGTGTGACGAATCTTTTGGAGGGTTTCGGATTCGCTGGTCTTGGGCAGATAGATCTTTTCCGCTGGAGAAGGAGCCACGGGTGGCAGATCGTTTGGCATTGGATTGAACACTTTAGGAATAACAACGTATGACGGGCGGGGGGAATGCCGATAACATTCATCACCGTCTAGCCGCCACCCTCTGGATGGCAGTTCTTCTATCTTAAGCCGTCAAATTCGCAAGGGGTGACCTTTATACCAAATGAAGCTGAGTCTTATGATCTGAGCCCTGACGGGTAGGGCTTAGACCATAGGACTCAGTTTCGTATTGAAAAAAATATCATAGTCAGCTCTACATAGCCCGAACTTAAGTCCTATAGATCAATAGATCAAGAGCCATACCTGACCCTATAGTCAACGTGAACAGACACAGTAGTGACTTTAGTCAGACCATTTGACGCAAACCTTAATTTTGTATATAGAAGACACACAAAGCCAAAATTGAGAAAAACTATGTGAACTATAGCTTTGCCATAGTCATGAAAAATTATTACGAAACGTAAATCGCGTTAAGATTACCAGTAATGTAGGAACAAGTTTTATAAAATCAGATGTTTGACGCGCATCCCCCAGAGCAAGAGGTCCTGAGTTCATTGCTGAAGCCGCTCCTGGAAGATTTTCAGTATTGGTTTGGGCGATCGCGCACCCTGCTTGAAGAACAAACGATTGATTTTTTAGGGTCAGAGGCACAAGCAGCTCTGCTAGAGAAAATCAAACAGGCTGAGCAGGAAGTTCGTACTTCTGAGCTTCTACTAAATGCAACGGATGGTCAGGCTGGCGTAGAAACAGGGGTTTTAATGAACTGGCACCGTCTGGTTTCCGAATGCTGGCAAGTGGCTATCCGTTATCGTTTAGAGTCCTCTCCACAACAAAATTAAACCGATTAAGATCTAAATACAGCGCTCTGCATACAAGCACACCCCCGTATGTTGCACTTACTTTATATCCTCGCTTTTACCATTCTGGCTTTCCTGGCGGTTATGAACATGGTTCGTAACCTGATGACGCTTGGCTCAGAGGCCAGTCGGCCTGTAGGTTCCGGGAGACCGGGTTCAGGGCAACGGCGTAATCCCCCTCACCCTGAGTTGGTTGACGAAAGTGGCAGCTTGATTGACGAACCCTATTTGGTGATGAAGTCAATCTCAGTAGATGATGCCCGAGAACGTCTGGATGCTCTGTACGAATCCTCTCCTGGCCCTAGCACGCTAGATAAAGGCCCAGATGAAAGCTGAGGTTTGAGATGCAGAGCGAGGGTAGGTTGCATCTATCCCTCTAAGTTTTTAAGAACAGGTCAGAAAATCTCACCCGTTCTATTCAAAGGGAAGTGCGCGGTTTAATCGCACTTCCCTTTTTGTCATGCCTTATGGGATGAGCGTCTTGCCCATTTGGATCTTTACTCCCGTAGTGCATGGACTACAGGTAAGTTTTTGGACAGAAATCTTTGTAGTGGTACTTCGAGGGAGTGGGTAGGTGTCAATAGTCCTACTTGGAGGTGCATCGCCCTCCAAACCTCCCGACTCGGGGACGGGGTGCCCCTCCCCCAGACCCTCTAGGCAAGGAGATTTTGCAAGGGTGGTGTTAGGCCGCTTCGCATCTGTGAGGTTTTGATCAGGTTTGGGTGATGAGATTGCACCTCGTACTAGACCTCCTGTGTTGAATATTGTGCGGCTCTGCCGCATAACATTCAATGCCCTTAACAAGTGCTTTAAGCTTTCACAGGAACTCCAAAGCTAGCCAAGAGTTCTGTTCCCACTTGAACGTAATCTTGCCAGCCTTCTAAAGCGCGGGGATCTTTGATGGCGGCGATCGCAGTTCCTGCTTGAGCTGCTTTCTGGTAAGCCGAAAGGCGGCGGATACCGGTTTCGAAGACAGGCATTTTTGCGTCCTGAAGCATGGCTTTGACGCGATCGCCATCCCTATTTGGCTTGGGTGGCACAATCGTAATCAAAATTCGGTAGCGGGTTGCGCCTACCTCGTGGAGATGTTCCAGGGTCAATGTCAGGGCATCCAGGGCCAGGACATCTGGCGTTGTAGGTAGCACCAGCAAATCACAGCCGTCGGTAAGTAGGGCCAAATCTTCGTGGGCAGGGCGGGCGCGGGTGTCGATCACCACGTAATCGAAGCGGCGGATACGGGAGGGCGATCGCCACTCATCAATCACTTCAAAGGGAAGGCTACCCCGGCTAGCCCAGGTCGTTGCCGAACGGTTGGGATCCGCATCAATCAGCAGAGTTTCTCCCTGGGTTTGCAAAAATGCCGCCAGGTGAATAGCCGTTGTGGTTTTGCCAACCCCACCTTTAAAACTGGCGACGGTAATGATCATCGAAGGTACAGACGTCCTATCCTACAAATCGTCGTTGGTTGTTATAAAGAGGACAGGCTCTATCCCGGCCTTAACAACCACTTTCCCATTGTCGAGGCTGGTGCCACGGTTTTGGGTTCCCTTTCCGGCAAAATGAAGAAGTAGCCGCCTTGATAGTCTGCCCATGTTGACCGAGCAAAATCCCAGAAAAGAACCGACCTGGCTTACGATTATTCGGCTGCTGCGCTGGCATAAACCCGCCGGACGCCTCATTCTCATGATCCCTGCACTGTGGGCAGTGGTACTGGCATCTCGCGGTGCGCCGCCGCTGCTCCTGGTGGGCATTATTGTCCTCGGCACCCTGGCTACTAGCGCCGCGGGCTGTGTCATCAACGACCTCTGGGACCGAAATATTGACCCACAGGTGCAGCGTACCCGCACTCGCCCTTTGGCTTCCCGTGCCCTGACAATTCAAACGGGCATTGTGGTTCTGCTGGTGTCTCTCCTGTGTGCTTATGGCTTGTCCCGCTTCTTAAATCCATTGAGTTTTTGGCTGTGTGTGGCGGCAGTTCCGGTCATTCTGCTATACCCCGGTGCAAAGCGAGTGTTTCCTGTGCCGCAGTTGGTGCTGGCGATCGCCTGGGGGTTTGCCGTCCTGATTAGCTGGACAGCGGTCACTGGCTCTTTAGAGCCTGCTACCTTCTGGCTTTGGGGGGCAACCGTTACATGGACCCTAGGCTTTGATACGGTATACGCTATGGCTGATCGAGAAGACGATCGCCGGATTGGGGTAAATTCCAGCGCATTATTTTTTGGCAAACACGCACCGTTAGCTGTGGGTATCTTTTTTGCCGCGACGGTGGTGTTGCTAGCGATCGAGGGCGTCGCATTATCCCTCAACTGGATGTATTGGTTAACAGTGGTGTTTGCAGCGATCGCCTGGGTTCGTGAAACCTGGCAGTTGACGCCATCGCAACCTCACCCATCCATCTATGGCAAAATTTTTGGTCAGAATGTTTGGATTGGTTTCATCCTTCTGGCTGGCATGATTCTTGGCAGTCTCTAATATTTTTTCAATCTGAGATTGTGTATGAATAACCTGTAAAAGTTTTTGAGGGAGAAGCGGCTAAGCCGCTTCTCCCTCAAAAACTTTTATTGATAATTCTAAATAACCTGAGTCCGGTTTAAGTAACCTTAGTTCGGGATAAGCCCAAAAGCCCATTTTTGCGTGCGCGAAGCGCACGCAAAAATGGGCTTTTTCGAGTGCCGCGCTTTGCGCGGCACTCGAAAAAGCCCTTAACCCGAACTGGGGTTAAGTACAGGAGAAAAATTAAAACCCTTCCAAAACCTGAGTTTTTTGTTGCAGTAGCTTTGTCACGGCAACGAAAAAATTCGGGTTTAGAGGTTTTGCTTGAGGTTGAGCTTTTTAGTAAAGTGCGTTCTTCCCTTCGTGGCTGATTTTAAGAAGCTTTACTGCCCCTTCCCCAAATCTTTCAAAACCCGTCATAACAGCAGATAAAGCCCACGTCTTTGTCTTGACATGAACCCCATTGCCAGTTGTCCCGGTTGCGCCCGTTCCCTTGGTCGG
Source organism: Leptolyngbya sp. PL-A3 (assembly GCF_039962325.1). Taxonomy (NCBI): domain Bacteria; kingdom Bacillati; phylum Cyanobacteriota; class Cyanophyceae; order Leptolyngbyales; family Leptolyngbyaceae; genus Leptolyngbya; species Leptolyngbya sp. PL-A3. Next base: position 206,314 of record NZ_JAMPLB010000005.1, on the reverse strand, counting down.
TTTGAAGCAGACGGACGGTTTCGTGCCACTTGCTTTAATTGCCGACTCAAAGTGGAAGGATTTTGGGGCAGGTTATCTCACTGGCATTCAAAAGGTGAGCCACTGTTATACCTGCACCCTCAATTACCCAAGTTATTTCGACGCCGCTACGAGTTTCGCATTGCGACTCCAGGCCGTGAGTTAAAGCTTCTGAAGTTCACAACCCCCGGACTCGTTGATCAGGTACCCGCAAGGCCGGGCGATCGCATTGGCATTCTCTATTCGGGTAGCGCCGATCACCTGGAGAAGCTGATGGCAATTCAGAATTATTCCCTGGGACAAACCTTCCGGCCCAGCGCCGCAATTCCTAGCACGGCCCATCTATGGAAGGTACGGGGTGGGATGTCTGCCGCACTGGGCATTAGTGCTCTCATTGGTGGGGTTAATCTGGGCATCATCACAGCCGCAGCCGTCGCTATTTCGCTGCTCTCTCGCATTGACAGTGCGGCTGAACTATCCAGTCCGCCATTGCGGCGCGATCGCCCCGATGAGGTGCGTTTGATGGCTGAACTCAAGTTGGTACAGCAAAAGGCCGACTTACAGTACCACAGCGAAGTTTTAAAGCAAGAAATTCAGGAGCACCGAGAGTTAATTAAACGGTTCCAAACCCTTCGCAGTAAGATGATGGCTCACAATGCCAGCCTCTACGCACCTCGGGTTAGCCGTCTTGAAGGGGCAATTCAGCTGCTCAAACAACGTATTAACCATACCCAGCAGCTTATTGAGGGCTACCAGCAGACAACACAGATGCTGGATATTGAATTAGAGGCCGCTAGTTTGGCCGATCGCCTTCCCAATGCCGATGATTTCACGCGTCAGGTATTGAAACGGGTGGAGGAACTGCGGGCGATCGAAGCCGAACAACAGGCCGCTTGGCAACGGGTACAAAGCCGCTCAGATTTTTATCGTCTTGTCCAGGGAACTTAACACGTCACAACAACAAAGAAGGGCGGCACTTTGTGCCGCCCTTCTTTGAAAGATTCACCTGAGTTCGGGTTAAGGGTATTCGGGCCTACTCTAAATTGAGGCTAAATTATGCCGTTTGAATCCAAAGCAAACGTGAATCTTCTAAGCGCTTTAACCATGCCATGATATGCGCACGATTAGCCTCCTGCTCTGCCGGATTGGTTGTATCCAACGGGTGTGGCATCAGGCCAAAAACGGTGGCCGTCGTCACACAGAACATAGACTTTTGGAAGCTGACGCAAATTTTAACCCGCAGGTCATCCTCACCCCGTCCTTTCTGCTGGTAAAACCTATGCAGATAATCTGGGATGAAATGCCGCATATCCTGCATGAGAAGCGTTGGTGGAATTCCGGCTCCTCCGACAGGCAATGGATCAGCAAACAGTGCCCCGTAGTTAAAGTCCCCCTGTTCAGGAGAAATCTGATTGGCTTGAGCGTTATAGGAAACCGTTCCAAAGAATGGGAACGATCGCAGAAAGACCGCTTCTACATAGGGCAACGCCGTATCCACCAGGAAAGTCAACCCAGCAGACTTTGGAATGATGTCGTAGGATTTGCCCTTGATTTCGACCGTGTAAGTAATTGGTTTAGCCGCAGCATTAACCAGACCCTGCTTAACATGCTCTACCACATCGGCAATGGAACGAATTTCTCCCTGGTCATACCGATCTGACAGCTTCAAGAACATGTCACTCATCACTTCCCAAAACTGCCCTAAGCCGCTGTAGAAACAGAGCTGTCGCACCTGTTCCACTAAGAAATTCGGCATTAGACCATTCAACCCTGACATCAACGGGTTACTCTTCACCTTGGCCTGGATAGCAGCTTTTGCGTTTTGTTCAAACTCGGGGGTATCCAGGTAAGCATCCAGACCACCGCCACCATGCCAGAACATAGCCTTCATGCAATATTCAGCAAATTCATAATTGATGCGATCGTGCCACCAGTGCCGCAGCAGCTTTTGTGTCGTCACGTCCCCATTGAAATATTTGAAAAAGGGAAACAACACCAAAAACTGATGGTCTGCAATGTAGGTCAGGTTGCGCCAGTAAGCACCCAGTACAATGCCGTAGCTCTTGAGAATCCCTACGACTTCCAGCAAGTTTTCGGGAGTATCGGGTAGCAGTGCTCCTCCCGACTGGACACGCTCCAACAGGCCGTTTAGGGCAGGATTGGTTGGCTTAGCTTCGAGACTTACCATAGAGTATCGATCACTGCGAAACGATAGGAAGAGGAGTAACAGAAGGTGTTGCTAAAGCAGTGGCAGTTGGCGTAGTTGGGGGAACTCCCAGGGCTACGCTGGTTTGTTCACTCCAGCGCAACATCCAACCCGGCTGTAAGCCAAAGATAATGACCAGCGCGACCATAATGATGGAGGGAATGCGATCGCTCCAATAAATCCGGGGCAGGTTTGACAGACTCTCGGGCAAGCGTCCAAAAAAGGCCCGGTTCACCAAATTCAGGAAATAGACGGCGGTCAACGCGGTACCAAGCATACACAGCAAGGTTTGTACCGGAAACACCGTAATGCTGGCTCGGTAAACAATAAACTCTGCAATGAAGCCCACCATGCCAGGAATTCCTGCGCTGGCCATAGCCCCCACAACCATAAGCGTGCCAATCAACGGTAAACCCCGTTCCGGAGCCAACAAGCCCCGCAAAATGTTGACATCGCGGGTACCGGTTTTCTCGTAAATCACCCCAACCAGTAGGAAGAGGAGAGCCGAGATCAAGCCGTGGCTGACCATCTGGGCGATCGCCCCTGCCAAGCTCAGGGGGGTCGCTGCCGCCACAGCCAGCAAGATGTAACCCATGTGACCGATAGAGCTATAGGCCACGATTTTCTTCATATCGGTCTGGGCGATCGCCACGAACGACCCATACAGCACGTTAATAACGGCAAAGATAGCGATGGCTGGAGCTAATACATGCCAGGCTTCCGGGAAAAGCCCCAGACCAAAGCGCATGATGCCATAGGTACCTAGCTTCAGCAGGACACCCGCCAGTAGCACAGATGCCTGAGTGGGTGCTTCCACGTGAGCATCGGGCAACCAGGTATGAACAGGTACCACCGGAATTTTGATACCAAACCCAATCAGTAGGGTAGTCAGCAAGGCGAGCTGAGTCGCCAGGGGCAGGCCATGATCGAGTAACCGAGCATAGTCAAAGCTACCCACACCACTTAACAGGGCCAACCCGAAGAAACCTGCCAGCAGCAAAATGCCAGAAATGGCGGTATAAATCAAAAACTTCATGGCGGCATAGCCCCGCCGTGCTCCCCCCCAGATGGCAATCATCAGGTAGAGCGGAATCAATTCCACCTCGTAGAACAGGAAGAACAGCAGAAGATTCTGAGCAAGGAATGCTCCAGCCACCCCAGCAGACAGCACCAACATCAAGCTGTAGTAAAGCTTCGGACGATTGACGTCTGGTTTGCTGCTGTAAACCACCAGGAACACTAACAAGCTATTCACGGCAATCAGAGGCAATGACAGACCATCGACCCCCATCTGGTAGGTCAGCCCTAAGGGCTCAATCCAGTTCAGGGATTCGATGAACTGCATCCCTGGAATCGCAGGGTCAAACTGCGCCATGATTACCCCTGTCCAGAGCAGCACCAGCGTGGCGATCGCCAATGTCAGTTGCCGCAGCCGCGCTGCCGTCAACGAAGCCGGTGCCAGGGCAATGAATAAAGCCCCTAGCAGTGGCAATCCAATCAACACACTCAGCATGACTGTCCCGTTCTCCCTTGCAATGCCTACCCAACACTCGACCCGTTCAATCCGCTTCAGCATCCAGGCAGCAAGCCTGTTGCCTCCTCTCTGCCGTCTGCCTTACAAAAAGGCAAAACCCAGCCAGGCAATCCCCACAATCACGCCAACAAACAACGTCAGCAGATAATTACGGGATTGTCCCGAGATTGTATATTTCAAGCTTTCGCCCCCCAGAATGGACGCGACACCCATCAGGTTAATCATGCCGTCTATGACGTAGCGGTCAAACCAGGCGATCAGAACCGCCCCCTGGCGCACCGCAAAAACAACCGTGACGCGATAGAGCTGATCTGTGTGAAAGTCATAAGCCAGAATGTTTTGCAGAACCTTCCACCCACGGCCCCGAAGTTCGGGCGATCGCGGTGTTAAATACAACGCTGCCGATAAGCCCACCCCAACAGCACTGGAAAAAAGCAGTGCTCCTGTCGCCATCCAGTTCATATCTTCCATCGGCGGTAGAAGATTCCACTGCCACAGCATGACCGGTACCAGCAGCGTCGCGATCGTCAGAGAAATCGAGGGTACTGCCAGTGACCAGGGCACTTCTGGAGCCCGACGCGTTTTAGGCTGTGGCTCACCCCAAAAGATGAGACCAAAGACCCGCATCAGGTTAAACGCGGTCAAACCATTCACCAGAAGCAGAATTAGCAACAAACCAGAGGAATTTTGAGCAACCGCACTGGCCCACTGCTGCATTGACCAGAAACTGCCCAGGGGCAAGAGGGCCACCATACCCAGCGCACCCACCACATAAGAGAGCACCGTTGCGGGCATCCGAGAACCCAAGCCGCCCATCTCGGTCAAGTTCTGGGTACTGGTCGTCAGAATAATAGAACCCGTACTCATAAACAGCAGCGCTTTGGCCATCGCGTGGGTAAACAGGAACAACAGCGCCGTATCCTGTTGTTGCATCCCTACAGCCAAAAACACCAACCCCAGATAGGCACTGGTTGAGTGACTCAACGCCCGTTTAATGTCGATCTGGGCAATTGCTACCAAAGATGCCCCGACGGCTGTCACCGCTCCCAATGTCATCAAAACTGTTAGGGCAACCGGAGACAACGCCAGCACAGGCTCAAGGCGAATCAGAACGTAGGCACCACATGCCACGACCACTGAGTTTCGCAGGATGGAAGCAGGGTTAGGGCCTTCCATCGCCTCATCGAGCCACAAGTTCAGGGGGAATTGAGCACACTTACCGACCGGCCCGAATATTAGCGCCAGTCCGAGCAGCGTGGCGACGAGGGGCGACAGTTGTGCCGTTTCGGCCCAGATGCTGAGCTGACCAAAGTCAAGGGTTCCGGCGATCGCACTCAACGACACCACACCCATCAGCAGCAATAAATCTCCAACACGCTTGGTCAGGAAAGCATCCCGAGCTGCCGTAACCACCAATGGTTGCGCATACCAGAAGCCGACCAGCAGGTATGTGGAAAGCGTGAGAATCTCCAACAGAGCATAGCTCAAGAACAGAGAATCACTCAGAGCCAAGCCTGTCATGGCCCCCTCAAAGAAACCCATGAGCGCATAGAAGCGGGCCAATGCCCAATCCTTTTCCATGTAGCCCAGGGTGAAGATCTGCGCCAGCAGGCTTAGCGCGGCAATTAGCACAGCAGCCCCTAAGCTGATACGCGACAATTCCACAGAAAGGGTCAACTGCAAATCCATGAAGTTGAGCCAGGGGCGGTCGATATGGAGTACTGGCAAATCCCACACGATGAACAGCAGAGTCACTGCATGCCCCAGGGACAGCAAAGTCATCAACACATTAAAGTAAGCCGCAGGTCGGGGGCCAGTACGCTGAATTATCCCCGTTGACCAGGGCAAGGTCAGCAAGGCTCCCAGCAAGCCATACAGGGGTACCCACCAGACCGTATCCACCAAGAACTGTGCCATCCGCAACCGATCCTCAAAGAATAATTCGCCAGAAGTACACTATGCCCCACCCAGAGGATATAAGCAGCCTACAGGCCAACTCAACCTTTAAGCCATACCTGGCTAACCCAAATCTCATCACCAAACTGCATACAAACGAATTATTTGCAATACCAGCTGGGAATGAACTAACCCTCCATTAGAGCCTGGAATCGACGATATGACCCGAGTCAATCCGCAACCCAATCGATCTGAGCCACGCCTGTATCGTCGAAGGACACAATTCCAAGCTCAACGTTAATAAATTAGTGGGAATTATATCACTTCCAGCAAAAGCTTTTACAAAGTGTAAACAAAAAGGATTGCGCTTTGAAAAACAATATTGCAAGCCTTTAAGACAATACTTTTAATACAAAGACTTTCTCCGCTGCATCTATCCAACAGCATAGAGACACCCGGCAGAAAAATTATCCAAACTTTACAACTAAACACAAAAAAGTATTTTTACAAAACAACAGAAATACGCTTAGTGAATACCTTTTAAGCTTTCAAAATTCTTTGCTAAAAGTTCTATAATTAGCACCCTTTCTTCTTACAATTAACGATGGTCTATATATCAGCTTCCATCTATTTATTCAGGAGGTGTTTCGATCCACAATCTAAGCTCAACAAGAGTAAACCGGGTCCGTTTTCGGGAACGGTATTAAATACTTGCAGGGAGAAAGGCGATCGCGCCCTGGTAGTATAATCCGCGATTATATCCAGTATAAAAACAATCACTTTGGTTTATATTGCCAAAGCTACACACCTCCCTGTATTCTGACGATCGGGAACTGAGAGGTGCATTCCCAATTAAAATCAGGTGGTTGCCGTTTTCTCAGACGAGAACTGCGGTGAGGAGTCACTCTATCTTCTGCACCATCTTGCTTACGGCTTCATACGAACAGAGTGTCGGAGGTCAGTTGGGCAAGGTTTATTAGAAGATCCTGTCAGAGCCGTTGTTATTAGAGCGTACGCGAGCAGATTAAGCCATCACTTTAGCGAACCTAATAACGACATATCAAATATCTATCTGACAGAAGGGTAAGAAGGGTTTCTTTGCAACCTGCTTTTATAAGCCCAACTTTGTTGAGGTTGACTTGATCTTTTGGTCATAGCCTCTGGGTTTTGGCGGTTTTAAGGGGCTGTCTGTAGCTCTGCGATCGCTAATGGGGAATTTCTTGCTGGATGGACTTCATCCCGCTGGGAGCACCTGCTGAATTTAAATAACTTGAACAGTTGACATTCTGGAAGGGAGAGAACGATGGCTATTGCAGTTGGCATGGTAGAAACGCTGGGCTTCCCCGCCGTAGTTGAAGCAGCGGACGCCATGGTGAAGGCGGCACGGGTAACCCTGGTGGGTTATGAAAAGATCGGTTCCGGTCGCGTTACCGTAATCGTTCGTGGCGATGTTTCTGAAGTTCAGGCTTCTGTTGCTGCCGGTATCGAGAACGTGAAGCGAGTGAATGGAGGCCAGGTGCTCTCTACACACATCATCGCGCGTCCCCATGAGAACCTCGAGTACGTTCTGCCGATCCGCTACACCGAAGCGGTTGAAGCATTCCGTGAGAGCGTGAGCGGTATCCGCCCCGTTAACCGTCCGTAATCCTAATGCAGATTGCAAAAGTATGCGGAACCGTTGTTAGTACTCATAAAGAACCCAGTCTCCACGGTGTCAAATTCCTGCTTCTCCAATACATCGATGAGCAGGGCGACCCACTTCCTGAGTTTGAAGTGGCAGCTGATACCGTTGGGGCTGGATGGGGAGAGTGGGTTTTGGTAAGCCGGGGTAGTGCGGCTCGGCAAACCCCTGGAGGAGAAACTCGGCCTCTAGATGCTCTCGTCATTGGGATTATTGACACGGTCAGCTTCGACAATCATCTGCTTTACAGTAAGCGAGACCAAGATCGGTAGTCGTTCTGATATAGCTTTTTTCCAATCAAGGTTTGGCATCTTTATAGATATCTAACTTTTTAAGAAAAGAGCATTTAGGCGACCCTGCTGAGCTAATTTCAAGAGCGTGAGCGATGGGGCAACGAACATGTGGAATGCAGCGCTGAGCCAGTCCACGTTGAGCGTTCGCCCGATCGCTTTACGCCGTTTCAAATCTTTATCATGCTCTCTTGATATTGATGACAGAACGGCAGCTCATGAAGACTACTGAGCAATAGATTCTGAGATTGGCTCCTGAAATTGGCGTAAACCCTAGCGACGCCTGGCACGACAGGAGAAGTAATGACAATGGTGGCTCACGCAAGTGTAACTCCCCCGACGACGGGGCAGCCACGCCTTTCAATTCATAAAACAGCCCAGGTACATGCCTTTTCCCAGGTGGCGGGAGATGTATACGTGGGAGCCGACGTACTGATTGCACCCGGTTGTTCGATTCGGGCCGACGAGAGTAGCCCTTTCCATTTAGGGGATGCCAGCACTGTTGAAGAAGGTGCCATTATTCATGGGCTACCACAGGGTAATGTATTAGGAGACGACCAACGCCCGTACTCCGTCTGGATCGGTCAGCGAGTCACGCTGACGCACATGGCCCTGGTACATGGCCCAGCTTACGTAGGGGATGACTGCTTCATTGGTTTTCGCTCGACGGTCTTTAATGCGAGGGTTGGCCAGGGTTGCATCGTAATGATGCACGCACTGATCCAGGATGTTGAAGTACCGCCTGGTAAGTTTGTTCCGTCCGGTTCGATTATTACAACCCAACAACAAGCCGATCGCTTGCCCGATGTGCAATCGGTTGATGTTAATTTTTCTACGCAAATTGTGGGGATTGCGGACGCTCTGCGGGCAGGAGCACCCAGTACTGGGAACGCTATCCCTATGGCTCCGGCTCGATCTGCTGCTATCTCGCCGCCAGAAAGTTCTACTCGTTCCAGCTACAAACCCGATATGCAAAATACACAATTAAACCCGGAAGTTGTTGACCAGGTGCGGCACCTGCTGGCACAGGGGCTCCGCATTGGTACCGAACATGCTGACAAGCGCCGTTTTCAAACCAGTTCCTGGTATAGCTGTTCGCCCATCCAGGCTAATCGCGAGTCTGAAGTGCTGTCTGCTTTAGAAGCCTGTCTGGCCGAGCATGGGGGCGAGTACGTACGGATGTTTGGTGTTGATACTCGCAATAGACGTCGCATTGGTGAGTTGGTAATTCAGCGTCCCAACGGCAATACTTCCAATGGTTACGCTTCCCGCAACAGCGCTCCGGCTCCCAGCAGCTACAGCTCCTCCAGCAGCTACAGCCAGCCCAGCAGCGCTCCTGCCAGCAACTACCGTGGGGGTCTGGATCCGTCAGCGGTTGAACAAGTACGTGGTTGGTTGAGCCACGGCTTCCAGGTGGGCATGGAGCATGCGGATCATCGCCGCTTCCAAACTAGCTCCTGGCATAGCTGCACCCCCATTCGCTCTAGCCGAGACAGCGAGGTGCTGGCCGGACTAGAAGCTTGCCTGGCCGAGCACGGGGGTGAGTATGTTCGCATCTTTGGGATTGATGCTCGTAACAAGCGTCGGGTTGGCGAAATTATTGTGCAGCGTCCTGGCGGCAACAGCAGCAATGGGCAATCTGCTCGCCCTGCAGCTCCCGCGCCTTCTTACAGCTACTCCAACTCGGCTCCGGCTTCTAGCAGCGCACCCAGTGGTGGCAACACTGGCTTGAGCCCTGAGGTTGTTGATCAAATTCGCGGGTGGGTGAGCCAGGGTTGCCGCATTGCCGCTGAGCATGCCGATGCCCGTCGCTTCCAGACCAGTTCCTGGACGAGCTACGGCATCCTTGAAGGTGACGTTTTTGCTGCGTTAGAACAGTGCACCAAGGCAAACAGCAAGCACTACGTGAAGGTTTACGGGGTTGATCCTCAAACCAAGCGTCGGGTTGGTGAACTGATTGTTCAACGTCCCTCCCGTTAAGTTCTATCAAGATTTTTTAGGGGCCTGTGGCCCCTAGAGAATTTCAAAGATACATCTGCGGGGCGATCGCCCCGCAGATGTCGTCAGTAAGCTTTTAAGATTTGCAGATATTAATCAAACGATTTTATTGGTGACAGGTTTCCAGACGGATGCACAGCTCCCTCCAAGCCGGAATACCTGAGATGAATGGCCACCTTGAGGCACAGAACCCAGAGATACCCTATTGGGTAGTAGGGGAGGTTGTTGTTGACCCAAGTGCGGCGATCGCCCCCGGCACATTACTATTAGCTGAACCCGGTTGCCGTCTCTTCATTGGCCCTGGGGTTTGCATGGGTACCGGAAGCATTGTGCATGGATTTGGTGGAGACTTAACCATTGAAGCTGGAGCGGTTGTTGGATCTGCAGCGCTTCTGTTGGGCAATGGTAAGATTGGAGCAAAGGCTTGCATTGGAGCCTCTGCTACCTTGGTAAACCCGACAGTCGAGGCGGGACAGATGATCCTTCAGGATTCTTACAATGGCTCGTTGGGCCTGGAAGGGGTTTTCGAACCGCCCTCTCCAGAAGATTTGGTGGCGGCAATCCCTGATGCACCTCGGACATGCGAGGTCAGTCCTCATGAGCAAGGTCCAGACTCAGATTCTGAAGCCAAATCCGTTGCGGAGCCTTCTCAAAATTCATCGGTTGGCGGCACTTCAATGCCTCCCATCGCCTCTCAGGTTTACGGCCTCGAAGCCTTCTACCGTCTAATGACAATGATATTTCCGAGTCGGGATTTTCCGACTGGATCACCTGCATTATCCAATACGCCCCCTGCAAGTCCGACCCACGATCTGCCTGAGGGCGGGGAGTCCTGATGACGTCAACGAATGACAAGGCGGCTCCATCTGTCAATCCAGCCCGTCCGGAACGGGACTTCGGCGATGCTGCCCTGGGAATGGTTTCTACCCGTAGCTTTCCGGCGATCGTCGGGACAGCCGATATGATGCTGAAATCATCTGGGGTAGCCCTGGTGGGATTTGAGAAAGTTGGAAGCGGTTACTGTACTGCCGTTGTTCGAGGCAATATTTCCGATGTCCGGATTGCCGTTGAGATGGGTGAGCAGGCCGCCAAAGGCTTTGACCAGTTCGTCTCAAAGTCCATCATTGCGCGACCGTCTCGGAATTTGGAGGCCGTGCTGCCCATCGGTAGTCGGTTAGCTCAGTATGTGTCTGATCGGGGTACCAGCCGCCTGAACCGCATGGCGGTAGGACTAATCGAAACCCGAGGATACCCGGCTCTCGTTGGGGCTGCAGATGCCATGCTCAAAGCGGCTGACGTGCATCTAGCTGCCACGGAAACCATTGGCTCAGGATTGTGTACGGCCATCATCCGAGGGCGCGTATCGGATGTGGCGATGGCGATCGAGGCGGGAATGCATGAGGCGGAGCGCATTGGTGAGCTTCACGCAGTCATGGTAATTCCTCGCCCACTGGAAGATTTGGAAGAGGTGCTGCCACTGGCAAGCTGCTGGATTGAGACACCCCGACCTCTGGTGCTACCGATTGAGCTCAAGCAGCGGGAGCAGGAAACTGTGGAGCAGCAAGCTCCTGCAGAAGAATCCCATCAACAACAAGCTCTCCCAGAACCAGGACCGGTAGCGCTACCAGATTTACGAGCGATTCCCCAGAAAGAACCCGAGGATGCGTAGCTAACACAAAGAGAAAGAGACAGCGGTGTCTCTTTCTCTTTGTGTTGATGGTCACTTTTATCAAAAGCAGGACTTACGCATCTATGTTGTAATTGGGGTGCGAAGCACCCCAATTACAACATAGATGCTCTAGATATAGCGGACTTGCGTAAGTCCTGAAAAGGACTTTTATTTCTGAACCTGCGTTGCCACTGAAACATTCGTGACAGCTGGATCCGTTTTGAGGCTATTCAAAGCCCGCTGCCGCCCTTCGATCGCAGCCGTCAAATCAGGCTTAAGCTGGAGCGCCTTATCGTAGGAGGAAAGTGCTGCATCGTACTTTTGCAACAGTTCCAACACCCGCCCGCGATCGTGCCAGGCCCAAGAATTATCGGGCTGAATTCGCAGCACCCGGTTGTAACAGACGAGCGCCTCGGCAGGCTTGTTGACCATCTCCAGAACGGCTCCTAACTTGAACCAGGCCAAATGGTCATCGGGTTGCAGTTTGACTACCTGGCTGTAGGATGCGATGGCTGCCTGGTATTGCTTCAGATTTTCCATGGCCATGCCGCGCATGAGCCAGGCTAAAGGGTCTTGGGGGTTGGCTCGGATAGCCGCTTCGCAAGAGGCGATCGCCTCTTCATAATGCTGCAATCCATACAATTGATCCACCTGCTTCAGCTGGCTGAGCAAGCGTTTGCGGCTCTGGATTGCCAGCTTAAAGTCGGGCTTGAGTTGAACGGCACGAGCGTAAGAAGAAGCAGCATCTTCATAACGCTGGGCCGCTTCCATAGCACGGCCTCGGTCATGCCAGGCCCAGTAGTTATCGGGCTGAAGTTCAATGACTTTGTCGTAGGAAGCGATCGCCTCATCCGCATACTCTAGATGCTCTAGCGCACGACCCCGCTTGAACCAGGCCAGATAGTCTTCAGGTTGCAGTTTGAGCACCTGATCGTAGGATTCTACTGCTTCGCCATACTGTTTCAGGTTGTCGAGAGCGATACCTCGCTTAAACCAAGCCAGATATTCATCGGGCTTAATTTGGAGCACCTTGTCGTAGCATTCTACTGAAGCCCGGTAGCGCTGTTGCTGAAACAGGTCATCCCCTCGCTCCATCCAAGCTAAGTGCTCTTCTAAGCTGTGGTGACGTACTGAAGGTAGGATAACAACTTCGTGGGTGGGAGCAGGGGATAGGCGTTGCAGAGCCTGAAGAGCATCGGCCGCTGTCTGATAACGCTGACGAAAATCGTAGCGGATCATTGTGTCGATGACTTCTGCCAATTCAACACTGACATCAACGCGATCGCGCCAAATGATTTCTCCAGTGCGGGGGTCTTCCGGAAGCTGACTGGGTTTACAGCGAGCCAGAGCTTGAATCCCTACAATACCCACGGCATAGACGTCGCTACTAAAGCGAGGCTTACCAGCAATTTGCTCATTGGGCATGTACCCGTTGGAACCGATGGCAATGGTAAAGCTGGTTTGTTGATTCAGGGTCTCAGACATCTGATGAACCCCAATTTGCTTCACGGCTCCAAAGTCGATCAGCACCACGCGCTGGTCACTGCGGCGTCGGATCAAGTTGGAGGGTTTGATGTCGCGGTGGATAACTTGTTGCTGATGGACAAATTCCAGAGTTTGCAGGATGTCTTGAAGCAGGTTGATGACATAGGATTCATCCTCCCCCTTGGCCGCTTTTAGCTCTTTGCTAATCAGCGTGCCTTCAATATATTCCTGTACGAGGTAAAACTCCTCGTTCTCTTCAAAGTGAGCATACAGACGTGGAATTTGGCTATGGCTTCCCAGACTGTAGAGTACCTGGGCTTCCCGATCAAATAACCGCCGCGCCGCTTGTAGAGACTCCGGATCGGTAACACGAGGTTTGAGTAGCTTGACCACACATAGGGGCTTACCGGGTAGGTGCTGATCGGCAGCCAGATAGGTTTGGCTAAACCCTCCCCCCCCTAAGTGACGAACAATTTGATAACGGCCCCCGATGGTTTTTCCCAACATACCTAAGCGAGGCTCCCGATGTTGTGTTTTGACGTGTGACGAATCAGGGGTCGGCTTCTCCTCACTGGGTCTTGAGGAGGTAGATGCCCATTGTTTTGCGGATATTACTTCTGCAGTAGACATATCTAGCATTCCCACAAAACTCCCTGATTCGATCGCACTTCAAGATTCATGACGTTGTTGAGCCGTTGGCTAAGCCCGGCAGAAGCCAGTTTTACGGGTAAGATGCAGTTATAGGCCTGGCTCTCTCCAGTATTTCCTATAAATTAATGAGTACGGCTAAAGACAGTTTCAAGATTGAATCAAGTTTTAGCTTAGCTTTGTTACTTTTCAACCGTGTAAACCGATCCGAACCGTAATTTCACGGGGACACTCTGCTGTAAATTCCTGGGCGCTTCTAAGACTTTGCAGTTTTTACGGAGGCGGATATCCCTGAGGCCACCTGGTTTTTCATTGAAGATACTGAGAGAAAATCCGTATCGCTAAGAGCTGATGCAAAAAGTTAATTGGGAGGGCGCGGTGCATACGCACTACACCTTCCCAAAATCGGGTTTTCGTTTTTCGAATAGGTTCTTAAAATAAACCACGTTTAAATTTCTGATACGTTTAAGCAACCTGAGTTCGGATTAAGAGAGTTTTCAAGTGCCACACGTTGTGTGGCACTTGAAAACTCTTATCTTGGCCTGCGCTTCGTGCACACCAAGATGGGAGTTCAGTCTATCCTCGCACAGAGCTACTTGGAAAGATCAACGCTACTACTTAGCCCTACAACTCAAGACAAACATTAAACTCCTCCAGAACCGATTTATAGACGGATCTCATGCGAAATAAACCCCGCTTTTTTGAGGAAAGTTCAACTACGCCGAACTTTCCTCAGAAAAGCGGGGTTTATTAAATTCAGGCTCCGACAGTAGTGATATAACTGTCCGGATGTTTTGGAGAACCCAAGTGAGATATGTTTATCCCGTTTTTTAAAGAGCATTCGCGAATTCGGTAGAAGCACTATATCTTGCAGAAGGAGAAAAAATTCTTTTGAAAATAATGTTGTAGAAAGTTGAAACGAGCAATAACTTCCATTGTCGATTTAAAACATTGGAACCAATTCCTTAAAATATCGATCTGAATGCATAGCATAGACAGAAAATCAACATCTCCAGAAAAAATGTACAAAGTTTCAGTTGTTGCATCCATGGCAACTTTATGGATTGGAATATTCTAAAATCCATTCGGAAACTTCAGGTTGTGGGCTAAAGTCTTAACTGAAAGTTGTACGACAGCCAAATTTTTGGATCAGGGTAAGATTCAGGGGTTTAAATAGTGGGCTGTGGCTTTGGGTGTGGGGTTAAGGAAAGGACATGACCAATTCACCAAATGGGGAACAACCCCCAGAGCAGGAACACGTCCCAGCAGGACGACGAAGCCGGAGACGCCGACTTTGGCGGCGGGTAGGCTTGGGCATTGGCGCAACCCTGCTACTTGGAGGAGCCGGGGGAGGGCTATGGCTCTATCTTTTCGTAACCCGAGATTTGGCTCCTACGGTGGCAAAGCAACTTGCCAATTTGGTGAACCGCCCTGTAGAAATTGAAGATGTTGAATCCTTCTCACTGACAGGTGTCACCTTTGGGGCTTCCACCTTACCCGCCACAGACACCGATCTCGATCAGATCGATATCAATCAGATTGTTGCCACCTATGATCTATGGGAGATTCTCTGGACTCGGCGTGTGGGTCTGGACGTTACCCTGGTCAATCCGCGCGGCGTCATCGATCAGACACCCGATGGAAAGTGGATTGTTACCAAATTTGGCCGTACGGAGGAGGAAGAGGAAGACGAGAAAGCCGGGCCCTTTAAAGTCGAGTTGGATAACCTCAAGGTACGTAATGGGGAGTTGACATTACTTCCCTCCCCAACCGTACAACAGGAGATTGGTAAACCCAATGTGGGTAAAAGCCTTGGGGCCAGGCCGGAAGTTAACTTTTCCGACGTGAATGGAGATTTGTCCTTACAGGACGACAATAACGTACTGACATTTGACGTACGGATGACTCCTCGCACAGGGGGACGGGCCCGGTTGTCAGGCCGGTTACTGTTGGAGGAGGAGCTATATTCCTTTACTTTGCGAAGCCGGAACCTGGCAGCCGCTGATGTCAGCTCGTTAATTGCGATTCCTGTCACTCTGGATGCTGGGTTACTGACGACCAATTTAACGGTGTTGGTAGAGGAGAATACGCTGCGATCGCTCGATGGATTCGTCCGTGTGCGTCAGGGTAGAGCGGTCGTGCAGGATGTACCGCAACCCATTCAGAATGTGCAGGCGAATGCACGGTTTCGGGGGCAGCGAATCGTTATTCAGAACAGCACGTTTGAGTACGGTGAGATTCCGGTTGCCCTGCGGGGAGATATTCACTTAGAGAGGGGCTATGACCTCGTCGCAGAAGCGAAGAACGTTCCTTTCGGAACCATCCAGCGTACGGTAGGGTTTGATGTACCCATTCCGATTGCAGGCAATTTTGATGTAGCCGCGACCCTGGGGGGCGACATTGACGACCCCGATGTTGCTGGGCGGGTACAGACCAACGGTCCAGCTCGGGTGGATCGGGTCACATTAAACTCAGCCAGTACCACTTTTGCCCTCGACGTTGACGAAGACGGCAGTATTCTGAACTTGCCCGAGGTGCGCGCCAATGTTGCAACGGGAGGAAGCCTGCAGGGTGGTGGCTCTGTCACCCTGGGCGATGCAGGGCAGATTGCACTGAACTTTGCAGTACGGAACGTAGCCAGTGATGCGATCGCCCAGTCCTACGGAGCCAACCTTCCCAATCGGCTACGCCTGGGCATCACCGATGCGGATGTTCGAGTATCAGGTCCCCTGCAACGGGTACAAACCCAAATTCAGGCACGCTCGCGCGGAGGTACTTACCCACTCCAGGGTGAGGTGTTAATTGCGGGAGGAAATATCGGCTTCCGCAATGTTCGAGCGCAAGTGGCGGGGGGCACCGTAACGGGAACAGGGGCGATCGCCAATAACCGCCTGGAAGCGGCTGTCCGGGTCAACAATGTTTCTTTAAGCGAGTTTTCGCCCCAAGTACAAGGGGTGCTGAATACAGATTTACGGGTTGCCGGGAACCTGCGTGACCTGGGCCCCGGTAGTGTGCGAGCCGAGGGGAATGTGCGCCTAACCCAGGGAGTTCCCTATCTGCAAGGCCCTCTGAATGCGTCATTTGCCTGGTTGGGCGATCGCCTGCAAATCAACCAGGCCACCGCCCCCGGCTTTTCCGCCAGCGGTACTGTGTTTACTAGCCTTAGTGGTTCACCCCAAATCTCTCGCTTGGATGTAGGGCTACAGCTTCGAGACTATAACCTGACTCAACTACAAGCCTTTCTGCCCGATCAGGTGCAATTGGCAGGGCGAGGCACATTTGACGGGCGAGTCACAGGTACCCCGCAATCCCCCAGTGTGGAGGGTCGTCTACAGACCCGTGACCTGGTGGTCAATCGTCTGGCATTTGATTCGGTGCTGAGCGGACCGATCGCCTTTACCCGAAATCGAGGCGGACGCATTGACTTAGTAGGAGCCCAGGACCGAATTTTTGCCGAACTCAACAGCCGCAACCGACCGACCGAATTTTTAATTCGCCGTGGAGAAACCGTAGCTCAGGGAACCACAGAGGGCGATCGCTTGCAAGCCCAGGTCGTTAACTTCCCGGTGGCATTTCTCAACTTGCCCCCTGTCGCAACGTTGGGAACACCTCGAGGTACTCTGACGGCGGGCAACTTTACAGTGAATTTGAATACCCTGGCAGCCAGTGGAGATATTCAAGTCGCTGACCCGGCGGTGGGATATGTGAGTGGCGATCGCCTCAGCACACGATTCCGTTATGAAGAGGGCGTCCTGGCTCTACAGAATGGCGAGTTACTGCTAGGGGACAGCCGTTTTCTGGTGGGAGGAAGTGTTGAGACGCGGGGCGATCGCACAGTCCGAGTGCAGGTAGCTGCTGATCAGGGCTATGTGCAGGATGTATTAACAGCGTTGCAATGGTATGAGTTTGGAGACATTGGTCGGGGGTTTGGGGCACCCAATTTTGCAGCAGCTGAAGATGTCACAACCGTTGCCGTGGGAAACCCCGAAGACTCGTTGCTGAATCAACTCCGTCGTCTAGCCGAAATTCAGGCTCTTGAAGACATTGAGGAGCAGGAAGCCGCCCAGGGCATCCAGCTACCAGACCTGCGGGATTTATCCGGGGTGTTTACGGGAGTTGTATCGGTGAACGGCTCTCTCGCGGAAGGCCTAAACACCGAGTTCGATGTAAACGGTGTCGATTGGGTTTGGGGAGAATACCAGGCGGATCAGGTGATTGCCCAGGGTAGCTTTAGTGATGGAGCCGTCACACTGCTTCCCTTGCGGGTGCAGGCCAACGAGGACGCCTACATCGATATTTCTGGCCAGTTCGGCGGCGAAAGCCAGGATGGACAAATACAAATCTCCAACATCCCAGCAGAAGGGGTACGCGATCTACTGAATGTGCCGGTAGATGTGACAGGAGACTTAGACGCCAACGTATTAATTGGGGGGAGCCTCGATAACCCCCTGGCTCGGGGTACCATTCTGCTCGATCGTGGCACCTTCAACCAGAAAGCATTGGACCGGGCTCGTACCAGCTTCAGCTATACCGATGCACGCCTTAGTTTTATTGGCGAGGCTGCCATTCCCGATACCAATCCCCTCCGGGTCGAGGGAAGTATTCCTTATCAACTCCCCTTCATGGCTGTGGAGCCAGCGTCTGACAATATCACCTTAAATGCTCGGGTTGAGGATGATGGCCTGGAACTCCTCAGCTTGTTTACCAATCAAGTGCAGTGGGAAGGCGGGGAGGGAGTCGTTGACCTGAATGTGACAGGCACTTTATATGAGCCCCAGATCGTAGGAACTGCCACCTTCACGAATGGGATTGTTTCTGCCCTTGCTCTACCTGAGCCTTTGACCAATGTAAATGGCAATGTCACCTTTGATCGCCGGTTGATTCGGGTGAATGGCTTGCAGGGGCAATTCGAACAGGGGTTTGTGACAGCCCAGGGGTTATGGCCGATCTTCAATGAGTATGACTTACCAGAGTCGACCGAACTCGAAGCAAGCAACCCATTAGCTGTAACCCTCAGCGATGTAGTGCTGAACTTTAAAGGGCTGTACCGGGGAGGCGTCGACGGTCAGGTTGAGTTGTTGGGAACTGCGTTTGCTCCCATTGTGACTGGCGATATTGAGCTGTCCAGTGGGCAGGTCGAACTGGCCAGTAATCGGGGCGGAGGTGCCGCTGCTCCCACCCAGGAACCCTACCAGAGTGGCCCGACTCGACCTCCACGACTGGAGGATTTGAAGATTACTCTGGGCGATCGCCTTCGCATTACCCAGAACCCGATCCTCAATTTTGTGGCGCGGGGTGATCTGCTGATTGATGGCCCTATTGGCAATCTTCGGCCCGAAGGTACGATTCGGTTACGCAGCGGGCAGGTGAACTTGTTTACGACTCAATTTGGACTGGCAGGCGGCTATGAAAACATTGCCCGGTTCTACCCCAATCGGGGGCTCGATCCATTCTTGGATGTCCGGTTAGTAACCTCGGTACCCGAACTTCAACGCGTGCCGGCCCCCTCCACTTCGCCATTTGGTACGGCTGAAATCGCAGAAACTCTGGCAACGGACATTGGAGCTGTGGGCACAGTACGGGTTGAAGCCCGAGTCGAGGGATATGCCAGCCAACTCTCAGAAAACCTGGAGCTGAGTAGTAGCCCTGCTCGTACCCAAAGCGAGATTATTTCTTTGTTAGGAGGAAACGTGGTGGCGTCTTTGGCTGAAGGGGATGGATCGTTGGCGATCGCCAACCTCGCCAGTTCGGCCCTTCTAACCCAGCTGCAAAATCAGCTGACTCGTGCTCTAGGGATCACAGAATTCCGGCTGTACCCAACAATTTTGCCGGAGGATGAAACGGCGAGAGGTTCTTCTACCGGCACGTTGGAGCTTGCATCCGAATTGGGGGTGGATATTACAGGGCAATTCTCGGCATCGGTCCTGGCTATTCTTACGGCAGATGCACCCGTACAGTTCAACCTGCGCTATCGTCTCACGGATCAACTGCTGCTGCGCGGTTACGTCGATACAGAGGGAGGACAGGGAGCTATTCTGGAGTTCGAAACGCGTTTCTAAAGTCTGCTTTAAAGGTTGTTTTTTCGTGCGCTTTACGCACGAAAAAACAACAATAAAAAAAGGGCTCTAGTTAACCAAACGTGGAACCATTCCAGCCCCAGAGATAACCTTTTGCGTCTGCAAATTCAATATAAATACGATTGGTAGGTACCCCAATCGCAGAGCTGACTTGATTGCAAAAGTCCTGGCTCATGGCTTGCGTTTGGTCGGCACTAAAAGAACCCACACTTTTCACTTCTACGTAGCAGACCGGATCAGTCGTGCCGCCAAATGTCATAGGAACATTGCTTTCAAAAGCCGTCATGACATAGGATTCGGGCTTTCGGGTATGTTTGGCAAGGCTACCTGACAGTTGTTTGAGCAGCGTTTCGATGCTGGCAGCATCGGGGGTAGGGATGGAGGTTTGAACTTTAATCAGCGGCATAGACAGTTTAGGTATCGCTCATATTCTTACGGCATGGGCATTTGTGTAGCCCACACACGATTGAAGCGGATAGAACAATTGGGACTAACAGCATTTTCGAGGGCGGCCTATAGACTGCCCTCGAAAACGCCTACTTTTGCTGATCTTGACCTGCTGTTATCCACCGTAATTCCAGCCGGTGGTCTCCAACCGTAGCGGGTTGCCTTCACGATGCACACCCGCCGCAACCACTTCACCGACAAAAACGGTGTGATCGCCCTGTTCGACAGAACCAATAACACGGCATTCCACGTAACCAAGGGTGTCAGTAATGATGGGACAACCTGTTTCGCCCAGGTAAAATTCCACGTCCTCAAATTTATTGCCAACCCGACGCATGGGTTTAAAGAATTTTTGAGCCAGTTCTTTTTGCCCATCCTCCAGGACACTAAGGGCAAACACATTGCTGGCTTTAATCATGCTGTGAGAAATGGAAGAGGTGTTGACGCAGTTGACTACCAGGGGCGGTGTAAAGGAGCCTTGCATGACCCAGCTCGCCGTAAAACCATTGACCTCCTCCCCATCTGTGACACCACAAATATAGAGACCGTGGGGAATCTTGCGGAGAATCGTCTTTTTCGCCTGTTCGTCCAGCACAGTTGTGACTCCGGTTACACAGTACAGGGTTAGTGTATCCGGTTTGGTTATGGCTGAGTCGCTAGATCTGCACCATGCCAGAATAGTTTGTCAGTAGTTCATCCCGGGTCAGGCTATCACTCGGATCTTGGGGCGACCAGAGGACTTCGTAGATCAGCAGGGATTCTGGCGAGATGGAACCCAGGCGCTTGAGGGCCGTACGGAGATCATCTGAGTTATAGATAGGCCCCGAGATGAGTGGGCGATCGTCCGTACTGCCAACCAACAGGGTCACGACGATGTAGGACGCCGGGTCTTCCTCTCGGTGAAGGCGATCGCGTCGTTGAACCCGCCCACCGACATTCACCAGTGACTCCACATCAAACTTACTGCGTTCTTCCAGAGACAACTGCTCAAAGAGCTGGGATGCATGAGCTCGACTATCAACGCTTTGGGATTGGGACAGGACATGCGTCCAGTTTTCGGGCGATCGCAACAGCACCAAAACCGTTTCCCGCAGAGCTTGAACCAACCCCTCCTTGGTATTCAAATTCCCCTGCTCCGCAATTTGGTTGAGGGTATCTTGAATGTACCGAGCTTGAGCCAGGAGGGCGACCTGAAGTTGCGTCACAGTCACCCGGTCGTTGTGCAACTCACCCGAAGCACTACCGTACCCATGGCTAGCCGGGCCTCGTCGGGATGAAGCCAGCTTCAGGTAAGTCATGATAATAGGCAACACGCCAAAGCCCAGGAAGAATAGCAGGAATATAAAATCTAACCCTGAGGAACTCGGCCCAGGAATCACCGGACCAGAACCATAACCACCACCCGGAACGGGGACAATCACCGGGCCAGATGGATAACGGCGGTAAGGACGGCCGTAGGGCTCCTCATAGGGACTGTAGTCCGAAGGGTAGTTCCAACCACTGGGCGGAGACGAGGGTCGATAATCGGAGGGCGGCAGTGTTCCGCCGCCGCCAGCAGGAGGAGCGCTATCAAAACCACCGCCTCGAGTGCGTCCGCCGGAGGTGGTGCTCAGGGCAATGTCGCCCACGCCCAAAATGCCCAGGCTGAGGAGAGCGATCGCCCCTGTTCGGATCCATCCTTTCGTTCCTGCACGCTGTAGTCTGCCCATGATGTGCGTCCTGTGCTATTGCAGTTTGCTTAAAATTGTGGCGCTCATTTATCTCACAAGCTTCTTAATTAAGCACGCCAATATGAGGGCTTCGTGCCCCACAGCACTATTAATTTGCACTGAATATGACGGCTTATTATTAACAGCCAGTGTGAAAGAAATCGAGATGGCTTACAACCGCCCTGAGAAGGAGGCCTAAAGAAGCAAAATTAATACTTTTATTCACTTTTTTGAAAAAGTTTTTTCCTGTTCCCATACAAGGGAATAGTGGTGTATCTCGAAATCTACAGCGCTTTGCGCTTGAGTCAGCCATGGTTGTTTTTGTGAGAGCCGCGCGGAGCGCGGCTCTCACAAAAACAACCATATTTTAAGTGTTTGAAAAGCGCTGTAACTAATACCAAGCGATAGAAATCAGGTACATCCCAGTTTTGTTAATATGGCGGGCTTTGCCCACCACATTAACAAAACTGGGTTTTCAATCTGCAAGAGTAGGATGTACCCTAGAAATCAACCGATGTTTAGAGATAGGGGTACGAAGCATTCCCCATCTCTAAACATCAGCAACTTCATGAGAATTGTTGATTGAATTGTTTTTTTACAGTTAATGAACCAAAGTTGATAGGAGAAACTTAGCGATTACTCTGAAAAGAGCGAGTGTTCCTCCCCCAAACGACTGACCCATGACACCCTTATCACAACTCGATTTTCAGCCTTATTTAACAGAGCAAGGCCAAATTGCTCCCGACCTGGAGGGAAAAATCGGAGTTTACGCCATTTTTGATGCCAATCAGGTGCTGCAATTTGTTGGTTATTCCCGCGATGTGGCTTTAAGCCTGCGTCAGCATCTGGTGCGCCAACCCGATCATTGCTACTGGTTGAAGGTGGAGATGTGCGATCGCCCTAACCGCACCCTCTTGGAGGAAACTCGCACAGCCTGGATTACTGAAAACGGCACCACACCTGCTGGCAATAGTACCGACACAGATGTCTGGAACCAGCCTATCGACGTCCGCCCCTGGCTTACCTCCGAGGAAGTCACCGCCTGCGCCCAAGCCGAAGAACTGGAGCGAGCCAAGCTCCTTAAAACAGCCGCCAGGCGGGCAGAAGCGGAAGTCTTGGCCCGTCTGGAAGCCAGGGGGGTTACGATCCCTTTACGATTTGACCCAAAACTCAAAGACGTAGGGCAGCTGAACCTTAAAGCATAAGCTACATAGTTCCAACTTTGGGGTAGGGGTGTTGCTTACATCGCTACCTCCAAGGTTTTGGGCTTTTACTCGGGTCTGTTTTAAAGGTTATTTACTCGTGTACAAAGCGCACGAATAAATAACCTTTAAAACAGGCCGAGCCAAGCATTGAACACTTTCTATTCAGGGCTCCCATCCGTCTTCTCAAACTCCAGGGTTGATTTAGAGAGACTTTGCTTCCGCTGCTCCCGAATTGTCTTCGCTCGCGAAACTAAATCCTGAAAGTATCCCGAATCTGTGATCTCGCTGACCTCCCGTTCCCGCTTTGCCTGATCAATCTCAATCTTGGGTTGCACCATCCCCTTCACCTTCTCCCGCATCTGCTCATAGATGGCCTGCGTATATCCACCTTCATCGGCACGGCTCAGCAACGCCACTCCAAATGCTGAACCCAGCACTGCAAAAACAGCTGGAATAAGGGGGAGCCATCCTCCCTCGATAAAGGCTACAAAACAGATCAAATACAACCCAACTAGAAGAGCCTGTTCTAAAACAATAAAGAGCCAGATGCGATGGTTGGTATAGGCGATCGCACCGCCCGCGATCGCCCATCCCAGAATCCACAAAACTTCCACCGACCACGGCCAGTACCACATCAAGGGCCGTTCTCCCAACGCCGCACTGATGAGCTGGCTGGTTCCCTGAGCATGGATTTCTACCCCTGGCATCAGGTCGCCCCCATCTCCCGCCGCACTAAACGGAGTGGCTAGTAAATCCTTCGCGACTGCTGACGTGTACCCAATCAGCACAACCTTGCCCCGAATCCAGTCGGGCTTCACCGCACCCTTTAACACGTCTGACAGGCTTACCACTCGAATAGTCTTCTCAGCGCCCTGATAATTCATCAGCACCTGATAGTCATAGGCCTGAGTGCGCCGGTAGCCCGCAGCCTGTTGCCCCAGACGGTGCAGCGTGGCCTGCCCTAACTGAATTTCACCATCCTCTCCCGCTGTCGCTTCGATCCCCTGGGAGGACAGGTAAGCCAACGCCATGGAGAAATGTAGAGAAACCATTTGGTTCTCCGGGTTCGTATCATTGCACAGGTGCTGAACCGGAAGCGGCACCTCCGATGGCCCCGGTACCGATACCAAAATGCTACGACGCACTATTCCATCTGGGTCCTTAGGGAAATCCGCAAAGGCTGTGCGCTCTGGCGGAGCACCGGGAGCCGGAGGTACTCCTGGATTGTCACCCCCACTCATCTGACAACCAGAAATAATTTGCTCGTTTTTAGCCATGACCGATGCGAGCTCTGCTCGGCCATCGCCTTGAGGAATATCACGGGCAATATCAACCCCAATCGCTAGAGGATCATTTGCCACCAGCGCCGTGAGAACATCCGCCAGGGTGCGATCGCGAATGGGGAACTCTTGCCGGGTTTGAATATCTGTTTCATCCACTCCCACCACCAGCAATCGATCATCCAAAGGAGCAACTGGGCGGCGACGCATGTAGTGATCATAGGCAGCTAATTCAGGGCCTTGTAGCCACCCCAGCCAACGGGCAGCCACCACACTTCCCGTTACCAATAAACTGGCAGACAACGTCGTCGCCACAATAGCGGGTAGGCGTGACGTCAGGGTCGATGTTTTTTCCCGAACTGCCGCCCCAAGTTGCGTAATTTTAAGTGGCATTGCTGTAGTAGATTTAGGCGAAAACTTTCTAGCGTTCCAGCTATCACGACTGTTATACCAGGGGCCAGAGGTATACAGGCTACTGCTGATGTGAATCGTCACTTGTATTCGTAAGCGATTCAGCAAAGCCCCGGTATGATGCAGTTAAGGTGAGTTAGCAATTTTCCGTTAGGACAATAAAAATTCAGCTCCTTACCAAGCCAACCCTATGGATATATTCCCCTTGAGTCGAGCTTTCTCTCTTGGATTCTGCCTGGTAACGGGAATGTTGACAGTATTCCCTAACATCGCCCTTGGGGCTACTACCACAGCTGGGCGTTCGGTGCTATCCCACCGAGAATCGTCCTTCCCCTCAACCCAAGTATCTCCTGCGGCCGCTTCTTCCAGACGCGTCGCTCAGCGTCTCAACTTCTCAGTGCGTAATGTTCGTTCTTCCCCCAGCCGCATTGGGGGGTTTGCCCGAGGGGATGCGTGTTTCTCTAACCCTCAGGATGCTCAGCGTCCGATGGCGCTTCTTCCGGTTCCAGCTAACGAAACTGGTAGCCAGGAGTTGGAAACCCAGGCCATTGGCCTGATGAACACCCTTGAAGACCGCCCGACATTTTTTGTTTACGTCCCTGCGATGGGCGTACAGAAAGGGGAATTTACTCTATGGAGCGACGATCAGACTGAGCTTTTGACCGAAAAAACCGTAACATTACCTGAGCAAGCCGGGGTGGTCGCCCTGACGCTGCCTGAGGAAATCGTTTTGGAGCCAGGAGACACCTACTACTGGACATTAGAGGTGTTGTGCAATGAAGACGATCGCTCGCGCAATGCCTTTGTGGAGGGCTTGGTACAACGGGTAACGCCCGACACCGCCCTGGTTGAGCAGCTACAACAAGCACTTCCGCGCGATCGCCCGGCTCTCTATGCCGACGCAGGCTATTGGTACGAAACCCTCTCCTCCCTGGCCCAGTTGCGCTACGAAAACCCAGCCGATACGAGCCTCCAGGCAGAGTGGGAAAACCTGCTTGACTCCGTTAACCTGGATACCGCAGCTGATGCTCCCCTGGCCCCTCCGCCCCCCTCAGAGCCTGCGCCCCAATGACATCAAAACGCCCCCAGCAAGCCGAACACAGTGAAACGGTAGAAGCCTGGTTGTTTCTGCTACCGGCCCTGGTGTTGCTGGGGGTCTTTGTGGTGTATCCCATTGGATACCTGACCTACCTCAGCTTCACCCAAGGCAGCTTCACCCGCGAAGGGGTGCACTGGGTGGGAGGCCAGAACTATCTACGGTTGGTGTTAAACCCCGATTTTTGGCAGGTTTTGGGCAACACGATTTACTTCACCCTTGCAACAGTCATTCCCAGTCTGGTCATTCCTCTGGGCCTGGCCGTGTTGCTAAACCGCTCAGTAGCTTTGCGAGATTTGTTACGAACGGCCTATTTTATTCCCTCGATCACCTCCCTGGTGGCCGTCGGGTTGGGGTTTCGCTGGCTGTTTCAGACAGATGGTCCGGTCAATAACCTGCTGGAACCCCTGGGTATCGTCCCCATTCCCTGGCTAGGCAGCACTACATGGGCTATGCCGGTGCTGATTTTGCTGAGTTTCTGGAAGCAAATCGGCTTTAATCTGGTAGTTTTTCTGGCCGGGTTACAGACGATTCCCCAAAACCGTTACGAAGCGGCAGAGTTGGATGGGGCAGGGCCCTGGCAACAGTTCTGGCACATTACCCTACCTGGCCTGCGGCCTACGCTCATTTTCGCCGCTGTCACCACAGGTATTTTCACATTGCGAAGCTTTGAGCAACCCTATGTGATGACGGGGGGTGGCCCTCTCAATTCCACCAACCTGCTCGTGTTTTACATCTACCAGGAAGCCTTTGGTCAGTTCGACTTTGGCTATGCCGCAGCGGCGGCAACAGTGCTGCTGCTGGTGGCCCTGGTGCTGGTTTACATTCAGTTGCGTGTGACACAGGACGAGGGATGAGAACCGTTTTTGGTAGTGCTGAATAGGGGATGAAATGGGATTTGGAACTGTGGTTCCAGATCCCATTTCATCCCCTATTCAGTAACACCCTTTTTGATAGGCCAAGATGTGGGCATCGCTATAAAATGGCGGAATGCGACGCATTGGGAAACTCAATCATATTTTGTCTGATCGGGGCTTTGGGCTGGATCACTACATCGCCCTGGCGCTACTGGGAGCGGCACTCGTCGCATTCACTTTCAACTTAGGTGGGTTAGCTCTGCGAGATTGGGACGAGGGCACCGTTGCTCAGGTCGCCCGAGAAATTTGGCGATCTACCTGGCAATCTCCGGCCGATGAAGCGTCTCAATCCCTGACCTGGCTTTTTCCGACTCTGGGTGGCGAGCCCTACGTCAACAAGCCGCCGTTGATCCATAACCTGATGGCGATCGCCTTCCAATTAGGTGGCATCAACGAATTCACAGCCCGGCTCCCCGGTGCTTTACTAACCGCAGTATCCGTACCCGTCCTCTACGCTCTGGGCCGGGAAGTCTTTCGACGGCGATCGGCAGCATTGATGGCTGCGCTGGTCTATCTCACCAGCCTGCCCGTCATGCGGTTAGGTCGCCTGGCCATGTTAGATGGAGCGGTGCTGTGTTTCTTGCTGGTGATGCTGTGGTGTACGGTGCGATCGCGCCGAGACATTCGCTATTCGCTGGGTATTGGCATTGGTTTTGGGCTCATCAGCTTAACGAAGGGAGTGCTGCTGGGGATTCTGTTGGGGGCGATCGCCCTTCTATTCCTGGCCTGGGATACGCCCCGATTACTACGGCAGCGGTATCTGTGGCTAGGTTTAGCTTTGGGGGGTCTGCCCGTCGCACTGTGGTATGGGGCGCAA
The DNA here is from genome assembly GCF_039962325.1 of Leptolyngbya sp. PL-A3. NCBI lineage: Bacteria > Bacillati > Cyanobacteriota > Cyanophyceae > Leptolyngbyales > Leptolyngbyaceae > Leptolyngbya > Leptolyngbya sp. PL-A3. Next base: position 178,930 of record NZ_JAMPLB010000005.1, on the reverse strand, counting down.
GTGTGGCACTATGGCACTGATTTTTTGGGGCGCAACCTGGTCAATCAGTCCCTCAGTCGCGTCTGGGATAGCGTGGAAGATAACAGCGGCCCACCCTGGTATTACCTGCTAGAGCTATTGAAATACGGCTTACCCTGGCTGGTTTTTCTGCCCATTAGTTTGCAAAAAGCATGGCAGAACCGGGATTTGGGTTGGGCCAAGCTGGTATTGGTATGGGCTGGAGTTTATTTTGTCACGATCTCCTTAATGGGAACAAAACTGCCCTGGTATATCCTGCCGCTGTATCCAGCATTGGCCCTGGCGATCGCTTCCCACCTGGCTGACATGTGGGAGAACGGGCGACACATTAACGAGCGGCAATATTTTCTGGGTCATTACAGCTGGAGTTGGTTTTGGGTGTTTATGGGTCTGGCTGCACTCAGCCTCGGCGCTGGCCTCTACCTGGGATTTTGGCAGATTCTGCCACAGCCAAATGTAGGTTGGATGTGTCTGGTTCTGGCGGGCACCCTGTTTTCGACAGCCATTCTTCTGGCTCGCCGCAGCCCTCGATTTATGGCTATTTTGGCCTGGGGAACATTCTTGACCCTGCTCTTACTGATGGGCTCCTCCCACTGGGTTTGGGAACTAGCAGAAGACTATCCGGTCAAGCCCGTAGCCACTCTGATTCAGAACAACACACCCCCTGGGGAACGAGTCCATATGTCGGCCTCCTATCACCGACCCTCGTTGGATTTTTATAGCGATCGCCAGGTCATTCCTGCCAACCGCAAACGCCTGCAACAACTTTGGCAATCCGAACCTCAGGTTTACCTGCTGCTAAATCGCAATACCCTGAAACAATGGCGTCCTTCACCACGTCCTACTGTGCTTGGCACAGCTGAAGGTTGGACACTGGTTCATCACGGCAACAGTCAAGCTCAGTAGCGGGTGAAGAGCTACTCACCCCACTGGCTAACCGATCGAGCCACAGCTCATGCTGCCAGGAGGTGCTGTTTTAGACGTGTGGTTGGTTGTTGTGAGAGAAGAACTGTAACCTTGGCCCGGTGAGTTAGGACATCACGATTGAAGGCAATGCCTTCAATCGTGATGTCCTAACTCACCGGGCGATAGCAATAAGCGCCCCTCTCACAACAACCAACCACATTTTTGCAACACGACCTGTCAGGCCAGAATAGGGGATGGAAATAGGGCAATACACTGAAGGCATTCAGTTCCTGTCATTTCGAAAGACTATAAAGGGGTTATGTAATGGTTCGATGCTTAGTTGGGCTGAGGCGCCTGGGGATTGTAGGAGTAATATTTCCCCTATTGATACTGCTGGTGCTGGGAAGCCCGGCGTTTGGCTTCACCCTCTCAACAGGAATTGCCCAGACTACCATCCTGACCAATCTAACCACTGGGGAGTGGGCTGTCGTTGCAATGGGCAGCATCCTGGCCCTGGCGATCATCCTGCATCTGACCTTAGGGCGGTTAGCTCGCCGTTCCTGGCTACCGTTTCTACAAACGACGATTCCGCAGCCCGAAGGAGCTCCAGAATCCCGCATTTTGTCCGCAGAGACACTGTATCGCACTCTGTTACTGGGCAGTCGAACTGTGCTGTGGGTCGGGGTTGGCCTGGCCCTAACCCAGTTGTTTCCGATTACGCGTGTTTGGAGCGATCGCGTTCTCTGGGCCCTGGTTAGCAGTTTCACCGCCCCCATTCTCTCCCTCGGCCGCAGCCAGTATTCCCTCAAAGACATCATCCTGCTGGTGGTCATGATTCTGGCCCTGATCGCGATGTCTAAGACCGTAGCAGAAATGTTCAAGCGTCGGATCCTCTCCCTGGCCCGGATCAATCGAGGGATGCAGGAAGCGATCGCCGTCATTTTTCGCTATATCCTGATCGTCATCGGCGTCATGGTCTTGCTACAAGTTTGGGGGCTAGATATTAGCTCCCTGGCAATTCTGGCCAGTGCCTTGAGCGTCGGCGTTGGTTTTGGTCTACAGGATATCGCCAAGAATTTTGGCAGCGGTCTGGTCCTGGTGTTTGAGCGCCCTATTCAAGTGGGCGACTTTGTCGAAATTGGCGAGTGCATCGGTACCATTGAGCGCATCGGAGCCCGCAGTACCCTCATCCGTACCCTGGATCAGGTGTCGATTATCATGCCCAACTCTCGCTTTCTTGAGCATGAGGTAATCAATTGGAGTCATGACAATCCCCTATCACGACTGCATGTTCCGGTAGGAGTCGCCTACGGTTCTGATACTGAGCAAATCCGAGGCCTACTCTTGGAAGCAACTCAGAACCATCCCCATATCCTCAGCCACCCCAAGCCAACGGTGATGTTCACAGAATTTGGGGAGAATAGCCTTAATTTTGAGCTCCTTGTCTGGACCCGAGAACCCAGTCTGCAAGCTGTTCTCAAAAGCGATCTCAACTTTCGTATTGAACGCCTCCTACGCCAAAACGGCATTGAAATTCCATTTCCTCAACGGGATTTGAATGTACGAGGCACCCTACCCGTCACCCTACCCGATGGCGTGGTTGACGCGCTGCAACAGATGGCAGGGCAGACATCACCCGTCACAAAATCCACGGCTGATACACCGACGGACTCCTAATTTTTCGCAAACCGGTTTGGTTACACCCTTCTGACCATCGTTTTATAGCGATGTGCGAATTGGTTCTATACACAAGGGATAGGGTATGGGGTGTAAGACACCTCATACCCTATCCCTTGTGTACTGGGCGTACTTGCATACCCTGGGGCTAGTCCAACCTGTGATCGCGGTCACAATTGGATGGCGATCGCAGACATATTCACCCCCCCGTAGAATCACTGAGAGAACCCTCAATTGCCCTAATACTGAAGATGTTGGTGCTCTACTTTTCGCCCCCAATCTATGCTGAATCTACCCCCTTTCCATCTGGCCATTGTCCACTTCTACGCAAACCTCTATAAAACCGTCACTTGTGAAGTAGCCCCAAAACCCAGCCAGCTCACTGGCCCCACTTGTGAATCCCTTCAAAATGTCCCAGTTGAGTTTCAGGCTCTCCTGCCTGCCAAGGTCTATCCCCATTTACATCCCCAAAACTACCCCGTACCCGATTCAACTCAGCGGAAAAGATGGATTTGAGAATGAGCCACTCAACGGTAGAAGGCCTATGGTGGCGAGTTTAGAAACATCTCGGTAGCTCCGTAGCCATTCTCCGTACACAAGTATTTGGCTGATAGATCTTCCCCAAAAACACGGTCTCGATTCCCTTGAGAAAATGGCTTAGTAAGAGAGAACAGGACTTCAGGATTGGGAGTACGTGGCATACCTACACCTAACCCTGAACCCCTACAGATTTTTCTATTGGGTGTTTCTATGACCTATAGCTTGCGGGTGGCGGATTTACCCCTCACCGAGCGCCCCCGTGAACGATTGAAGGAATCGGGGGCACGCCACCTATCAACAGCAGAACTACTAGCTATTCTCCTGGGTACCGGACAAGGACCCGGGAAGCTTTCCGCCGTCGGTTTAGGGCAACATATTTTGCAGGTGTTGGGCAGTAGCCAGCGAGAGCCCATGACTGTCATGCGCACCGTCAGCATCCATGAGTTGACGCAAATCCCTGGGGTTGGAGATGCAAAGGCATGCACCATCATTGCAGCCGTGGAGTTAGGCAAGCGGGTATTTCAGTCACGGCCAAGCGATCGCCCCATTGTGGATGACCCGGCGATCGCCGCCGCCCTCCTGAGCCACGACCTGATGTGGCAAACTCAGGAAAAATTTGCCGTTCTCCTCCTCGACATCAAACACCGTCACCTCGGTAGCCACATCATCAGCATCGGCACCGCCACCGAAACCCTGGCTCACCCCCGCGAAATTTTCCGTGAAGTCATCCGTCAGGGAGCCACGCGAGTCATCGTGGCCCACAACCACCCCTCCGGCAGCACCGATCCCAGCGCCGAAGACATTGCCCTCACCCGGCAACTGCTCCAGGGAGCACGCCTGCTAGACATTCCCCTCCTCGATCACCTCATTCTAGGAAACGGAGACTTCGCCAGCCTCCGTCAAAAAACCACCCTCTGGGAAGAATGCCCCCAGGGAGCCTAATGTCCAATCCGGTTGAATAACCGTAATCAATCTCAACTCGGGATAAGTCCAAGAGTCCACTTGCCGTGCGCAGAACGCACGACAAAGTGAGCTTTTTCGAGGGGCACGCTTTGCGTGCCCCTCGAAAAAGCCCTTAACCCGAACTCAGGTTAAATAGAGCTATGAGATGGGATATGTGACTACAGCTCCATATCCCATCTCATATCTTTCGGCAACGGAAAAGTTCTGTACTAACGCCCGCCAGCATAGCCGGATAGAGTTTTAGGGAGAAAGAAGCACGAAATGCCCCTCCTCCCTAAAACTCTATCTGACCCTGTACTCAGACACGAGGAAGAAAGAACACCTACTCCTCTACTTTCTCTGCCCCTACAGAAACCAAAAAATCGACATTTTGAAAGACATTCGAAAAAAAGCCTTTACCACGTTGCAGGTGATAGCATCCTGCCTTATACTAAAGCCTCGAAATTAGTGCTCAACGCCAACGAAACGGCAGGAGGCAATTATCCCTGAAACGTTATCTCTAACGGTTAGTTTGAGAGGCAACCGCGAGGTGCGAGAAAACCTGCAGCTCTTCCGCCTTGCCGGTTTACTCGACGCATTTTCTGAGCCCACCTTCCGCAAAGTCATGGACAAATGCGTCGAAGATGGCCCAGCAAATCTGATCCTCGATTTGTCTCAAATTGACTTTATCGACAGTTCCGGTCTCGGAGCTCTAGTTCAGGTTGCCAAAAAAGCTCAGAGTGCCGGAGGCATGATTCAAATCGTCACCAACCCCCGGGTCACCCAGACGGTCAAGCTGGTGCGATTAGAACAGTTCCTTTCGCTGCAACCCTCAGTTGAGGTCGCCATTCAAAATGTCAAGCAGTCTTAGCTGCCTGACACCTGCCATTACCCCGGATGATTTACGCCGGTTATCACCGGGGGTATTGGCGCATCTAGGCGATGCTGTGTACGAACTCTTTGTACGCACATCCTGCCTATTGCCACCCCGCCGCTTGCAGGCTTACCACGCTCAAGTTGTGCGGCAAGTGCGAGCCGAAAGCCAGGCTCAATCTCTCAAGGTTTTATTACCCCAGCTAACCCCCAGTGAACTAGAAATTCTTCGCTGGGGGCGTAATGCGTCTCCTAGAGGCCCTAAGCGGCTTGATCCGGGCACTTACCAGGAAGCAACAGCCCTGGAGACGCTACTGGGCTATCTGTATTTATCCGATGCTCCCCGCCTGGATGAATTGCTGATGGCGCTGCGAGAACAGATGCAATTCGACGAGGCTTCCCCCTCCAGTTCGGCAGATTTGTAAACTTGCCCAGCTGGAGGAAGGGGGATCAATTTCAAGGTGCTAGGCTGGAAGCCGGCGAAATTTTTATTGTGCAATTCACTGTGCGGGCCTGAACAGGCCGGGGGAAATCTATGGCAGCAAATGATCGGAAATTTAACCGGGGTAAGCAAGACGGTTATAGCAAACCGTCTCGGCCCGGGACTAAGGCTGGCCCCCGGCGCCCTGACGCAGAGGGGGAAGGCTATAGCCGGGGAGGTGGCAAGCGATCGCCCTCCTCACGCGACTTTCGCCGCCCCGGAGAAGGCGGCTACTCTGACAAACCCCGCCCGAAGCGAGAAGGACGCCCCGATCGCGACGGTAAACCCGAAGGTCGTCGTGATTCTCGCCCGGATAACCGCGGGGAATATCGGCCCAAACCTCGCCCGGATAACCGGGGGGACTTCCGCCGCGATGCCCGCCCAGAGAACCAGAAGGAGTATCGTCGGGACGATCGTGGCAATGAGAATTTCCAGCGAGAAGAACGCCCCTACGAGGCGCGTGAACCTCGTTATGAGGATCGTCCTAAGAAAGACTTCCACCGCGACAATCGTCCGAGTGGCCCAAAGAAGGATTTCCGCCGCGAGGAGCGTTTCAGCAAGCCACGCGACTTTGACCGCGAAGAACGTTCCAGTGGCAAGGATTCTCACCGTGAGGAGCGTTTTAGCAGCAAGGATTCTCGCCGCGAGGAGCGTTTCAGCAAGCCGCGCGACTTTAGCCGCGAGGAGCGTTTCAGTGGCAAGGATTCTCACCGTGAGGAACGTTCTCATGGGCCACGGGATGCTCAGCGGGAGGAGCGTTTCGCGAAGACACGTGACTTTAAACGTGAAGGGTCTGGTGATACGCGTAACTTCCGTCGTCAAGATTCTCATGCAGAATCTCACTCTCAGGCCCGCCGGGGTACCGCTGCGATCGCCACAACCGAGCGCAGCGAGACAGAAGAAAACCCTGATTTGGTCTATGGTCGGCACACAGTGCAGGCCTTGTTAGAGAGCGAGCGTCAAATCAACCGCATCTGGCTCTTGCCCCACCTGCGCTATGACCACCGTTTCCACAGCCTACTCAATCAGGCCAAAGCAAACGGCACCGTTATCGACGAAGTAGAAGCTCGTCGTTTGAGCCAGCTCACCCAGGGTGCAACCCACCAGGGCATCGCCGCCCAGGTCGCCCCCTACGACTATTTGGAACTCTCCGTTCTAATTGAGCAGGCCAAAGCAGCAACCGAATACCCCGTGATTCTGGTTGCGGATGGCATTACCGATCCGCACAATTTGGGAGCCATTATTCGGACAGCAGAGGCTATGGGAGCACAGGGGCTCGTAATTCCCCAACGGCGTTCTGCTGGCATCACCTCGACTGTCATGAAAGTCGCAGCGGGAGCCATGGAAAACTTCCCCGTATCGCGAGTCGTTAACCTCAGCCGGGCTCTGGACGAACTCAAAGAAGCAGGTTTCTGGGTCTATGGTACCGATGCCCAGGCTCCCCAGACTATCCAAAACACTGACCTGAAAGGTCCCGTCGCCCTGGTCGTTGGCTCGGAAGGTGAAGGATTGGGAATGTTAATCCAAAAATCTTGCGATGCACTGGTTGCGATCCCCCTAAAAGGCAAGACATCCAGTCTTAATGCATCTGTCGCAACAGGGATGGTACTTTACGAAGTTTATCGCCAACGGGGATCACAAAGCTGGACTCTTGATCCCCAAAATCCAGTCAGATAGCCTACTTGAGAGCCTTGAATCTTTCGTTTAAACCCGTTAATTTGAGGGTGTTATTACTCCTATCACCCGATTAAAACCGACTAAAACCTGTTTATCCTGGAAGCGGCCAAGAAATTATGAGTGAGATTTGGACTAACATCCTGCATACATTGGGGCTTGCCTGGTGGGTGGAAGTGATCACAGAGTCACCTCGCTGCACCTACTACTTTGGACCGTTCGCCAGCTCTGAGGAGGCAAATGCTTCCAAGCAAGGGTATGTGGATGACCTTGTACAAGAGGGAGCCCAGGGAATTAAGGTTGCTATTAAGCGGTGCAAACCCAGAAAACTGACTGTTTCGGATGAAGCTCCCGAGCTCAGCGGTCGTTCAACAACGCCACTATTTAGCCGTTAGCTCCCATAGTTGCGTTATCGATCGACCGATTCTAACCCCTCAATGGCTTCGGGATGTCGCTCCAGCCATTGATCTAAGTCTCTAAGAACCAGGTGTGGAATTTCCCATGGAAAAAGGTGAGCGGTATTGGGGTAACAATGCCACTCACTTTGAGTTAAATGTTGAGCGGTTTCATAGCTGGACGCAGCCGTAATGTGGCGATCGCCCTCCCCTGCCATGACTAAACAGGGCACCTGAATTTTTTCTAACTCTGCCTGGCGGTTGTAGCGCTGACGCAAAGCTGTGTTGAGGGCTCGGTTTGCCTGGGGGGATGTTTTTTGATAGGCATACACCGCATCCTGAGCCAGGTATTGGTAGGTTTCTGGGGTGTGCTGATTAATCAGGTAGCGAAAGAGCGATCGCTTGCCAAACATCTCAATGTTCCAATCCCAACCGGGATTCGCCCAATTCACCAGGGCGGCCACCCCGGTGAACAGATTGTCTTGCCAGGAAATCGGTGGATGGCTGCCTCGAGGGTACGCCGCTGTTGCCACCAGAACTAGCCCACTGATACGCTCTGGCTGCCGGAGTGCCAGCTCCATCGCTAAAATCCCTCCTAGCGACCAGCCCAACACCAGACAGCGAGAGATATTCTGCCGGTCTAGCAGGGCCTCCAGATCTGCCAGATGATCTTCCATAACAAAATCTTCCTGGGTCTGGCTCTGCCCATATCCCCGTAAATCAGGGGCCAGAGTCCGAAAGCGGCGGGACAAGTGTTGGGTAAACACCGACATGCTCCGTCCGCACCCTGGGTGCCCATGCAAGCACAACACAGGATACCCTTCCCCTTGCGCCAACACATGCAAGGGATAGGCTGACTGAGAAGACGCATTAGAAATCAAACCAGACATAGGCTCCAGGAAATAACGTTGAACAATCATCGGGGCGTAGCATTGGGTTCAGAATCTCTCGCCGTTTTCCTACTTTCCCCGAATGCTTCGCGTTACCTCAGCAAATTTGCCCTAATCTAAATTCTGTTCCACAGCAGATTCAGATAGCGCGGCAGCAGATTTATCCACAATCGCTAAATCCCGTTCCTTCATCCAGGGATAAACCCAGTCACAGAAAAATAGCGTCCCTGCTGTCACACAAACGGGGATTGCGAGCAAGTTCACTAGTGGTACACTCACCAACACCAAACACACCAGCCCAAAACTTGCGCTGGCAGGCAGTGTGCGTATAAATACGCCCAACTTCTCCCGAAACCGGAGACGGCGACGCTCTAAAGCAGAGTCTAGAAAATCAAGACAAACAATGGTGCCAGCAAGAGCAATACTCAGGGGCGTAGCGATCGCCGCTACCAATGGAACAAACCCCAACACAAACAGCGGCACCCCCACTCCCAGGCTCAGCACCAGCTTCTTCAATTCATACAGAATGGCTCGGCCAATATCCCGCGCCACCCCAACTTCCACAATGGTCACCTGCCCTGTCTGCCGCTTTTCCAGTTCCTCAGACAGCTTGCCGTACCAGGGAGCGCCCAGCAATACTCCAAACTGCAACAGGATAAACCCCGTAACCAGCAGCAGCACCAGGGTGAGCACCAAGCGCACCACCCAGAGGAGCGCGATCGCCAACCAATCCGGAATTTCAGCAAACCAATTAGGTAACGCCGGTCGCCAACTGAAGCTCCATTGAGGCCAGGGAATAGACCAGTTAGAAGGGTTAAGCCAGGTGGGCCAGCTCACATGCCAGCTAGCAGGCCAGTGGGGAAACCATGCGGGTACATGGGTCATCCAGGCCGGAAAGGTAAAGTGCCAATCCGGTAAGGTGTCGGCCCAGGCAGGAATTTGCGCGGTCCAATGGGGAATGTCGAGGGCGATCGCATCCACCAGGCGCAAACCCCCTGTAATCAGGGCAGCATAAAGGGTAATCCCCAAAGCAAAGTTAATGGCAATGGGAATCAGGACATATCGCCGCAGGGGAGGGGTTTGAATCAGAAGCCACAGTGCCCGCAGGGGATAGACAATTCCTGCCAGCAACCCGGCAGGAATGCGCATCAGGCCGTTATTCATGGGTCTATGCCGTACTCAATCCAGTGGAGAATTTCCTGGTTAACACGTTCTGCAGCCTCATCATAGGGGCAATGGCCTGAATCCGGCAGCTCCACCAGCTTCAACCGCGAGTTAAAGTCGGTCAATTGCCGCCCCCACTGAATGGGAATCACGCGATCCTGCTCGCCCCATAGTACCAGGGCAGGAATGTGCAGGTTGTTCAGGAGAACTCGTGTATCGGCACTAAAATCCGTCGCAGTTCGTGCCCGTACCAGCTTCAACAGCGTTCTCTCAGCTCCCGGCTCTTGGGCTGGAATAATGAAACTGGAAACTAGCTCATCCGTTACGTTCTGGGCATTCGCATAGACCTTCTGCAAAGCCGAACGGATAAAAGAAGGGCGACGGGCAACCCGCAAAATCAGACTAATGAGAAAGGGATTTGCAAAAGCAGTTTCGATGGATTGCACCATGGATTGCAGCCAGTTGGGCAACATCTCCTGGCGGGTGGAAGGTAACGTCACCAGCACAAGACGCTGCACTAGATCAGGGTCAGCAATGGTAGTGCTTAGGGCTACAAGTGCTCCCAAGGAGTGCCCTACCAGCACCACAGGTTCCCCCACAAACTGCTCGCAGAAATCACGCACCTGTTCCACCCACAGGTTTACCCGGTATTCAGTCGACGCTTTTTCTGATGCACCGAAACCTAAGAGATCGAGAGCATAAATCGTGTGATGTTGGCTGAGTGGCAGCAGGTTAGCATGCCATTGGGTGAGAGCGGCTCCAAAGCCGTGCAAAAACACAATCGGGCATCCGTCGGGGTTGGGCGATCGCAAACAGGTATAGCGCACTCGCCAACCTCGCCAGATCCAATCCCGTTGTACACCCAGTTGATCCTGCCAGAGAGTAGGGGGGGATCGCCGTGGCATCCTCAATCAAACCTGATTCGACTCTTCCCATGCTAACCTCTTCACCCAGGGGTTTTCATCAGGTGAGGTTTCATCCCCCTTGCTGTCAGTCAGTACTATTCATTTCCAGAATTTTGACAGGTGGCATGGGGCAGCAAAGCCCGTCCTACACATCAACTACCAAAATCTTCTTGCAGAACCCGTCAAATAACCTGACGGTGGGCTAAGGGCATTTTCAAGTACAGCGTAAGATGCAGCACTTCAAAATGCCCTTTTTTGCGTGCGTTCCGCGCATGCAAAAAAGGGCACTTCAGCTAATCCCGAGAGATTATTAATATTGAATTAGGTTGGGCTACTTAATTGTTGATGGGAATTGCAAAGACCCAATCTTTGTATTGAGGGTCGCGGTTCTCGGTAATCGCTGTCAGCTTATCCCGTAGCTTTTCGGTGATGGGGCGATCGCTCCCATAGGTGTAGTTTTCCACCCGGCTTACAGGGGTTACGCGAGCAGCGGTACCGCTTAAGAACACCTCATCCGCAGCAAACAATTCCGACTTGTCGACAGAGCGCTCCTCGACCGGAATACCCAAATCTCGGGCAACGGTCAGAATACTATCTCGTGTAATTCCTTCCAGGATGTCCTGGTCAAACCCAGGGGTAATAATGCGACCATCACGAACGATGAAAATATTCATTCCCGAAGCTTCACTGACTTTACCCTGGGAGTTCATCAGGATAGCTTCGTCAAAGCCTGCATCAACCGCCTCCGTTTTCGCCAGAGAAGAGGTAATGTAAGCGCCACTAATTTTGCCGCGCAGGGGCAAGCTGCGGTCTTCTTGCCGATACCAGGAACTAATACGACAGCTCACGCCCTCAGGAGAGAGGTAATCGCCCAATTCAAGACCATAGATAAAAAAGTCTTTCTCAACATTGTGCAGGCGGGGAGAAATTCCTAGATCCGAGGTGTAAACAAAGGGGCGGATATAAAAGGATTTATTGGGCCGGTTTTTCTGAACGAAGTCAACAATAACTTGCTGAATTTTATCGGCAGGCAAATCATAATGCATGAAGCGAGCACTCTGGCTCAGACGCTTGCTATGCCGATCCAACCGAAATAACAAAACCTGATTCGGATTCTGGGGATCAGGGATACCCCGCAGCCCGCCAAAGGCTCCCGTCCCATAATGCAGCGCATGGGTTGCGATGGAGATATTCGCTTCAGCAAACGGAACAAATTGATTTCGAAAGTAGGCGAGCGGCAGGAAGGTATGCATAAGTCCGTATGAGAGATTCAGAAAGCCGTCTGCGGCGTTGAAATAAGTTGGATGGTGGGGCCATTCCACTGGAACGGCAAAGCTGAACGCACCCGCCAAAGGCCCAAACAAAGCGCCAATCCACCCAGAGTGAGATCACTCTAGATAGCCTAAGAGGATCGGGACCATTGATCAAGCATACAGTCCTGACTGACCATTAATTGCCTCATCTGCCATGGATAGCGATCCCCCTATTTTGCGCCTCCCTTTTCGCGATCGCCCTGTCGATCAAGCACAGGGGTTGCATGCCAGAGCATGCTTTAAAGCAACACAGGAGAGTTAATTTTTAGGGCACTTCACACCATAAAAATTAGCTCTCCCAGGCAGGAATGGTATGAGATTCCAGTCAACTGATCCGCCCAATGCGGGCTAAAATCTTCTGGCCCGGTCGTTAGCATCACCGCTATTCAGGGTACTTTTTGTTCAGAGGTGATCAGGTATCTCTGTCCAATCTGTAGCAGCCCAACAACGGCTATGGATTGGATGATGTAAGTGTGTGGTGTTGATGACAGTAACCTGCGTTCGAGCGTAAGGCTCAGCGTCCGCAGAACGCGACGAGGTGAGACGGGGAATGGTTCAGGAGAATGACAATAAGCTGCGATTGATGGTCGTCGATGACGAATCCGACAACCTGGATTTGCTGTATCGCACCTTTCGACGGGATTTTCAGGTTTTCCGCGCAGAAAGCGCCCTGGAAGCCCTAAAAATTCTGGAATCATCGGGCGAGATGGCCGTGATTATCTCAGATCAGCGGATGCCACGAATGAATGGGACAGAGTTGCTGAGCCGTGTGGCTGAGCAATCTCCCGATACTATCCGCATTCTGCTGACAGGCTATACCGATGTAGAAGATCTGGTCGATGCCATCAATAGCGGCCAGGTGTTTAAGTATGTCACTAAACCCTGGAATCCAGAAGAACTGAAATCTGTTGTTCAACAAGCTGCTGAAACCTACCGGCTCGTTAAACAACGCATTCGTGAACTCAATCGCGCTCTACGGCGAGAATCGGCCTTCAACGCCGTCATGAGCGCCATTCGAGAATCCCTCGACTACGACAGCATGTTGCAGACCATCGTAGCCACCATGGGGCAAACCCTGGCCGCAGATGTCTGTCTCCTGCATCCTCTAGATGCCATAGGGGAATCTGCTGACACCTACCGGGTGTTATCAGGAACCTACGCTTATGAGAGCGACAGCCTTGAGAAGGAGGGGGCGATCGCCCAAATTGATCGCACAGGGGTTGGGCTTGAAGTCTATGCCCACAACTTGCATCCTCAAGTGCTTCGCCTTGGTGATACGTCCTACACCTGTTTGCTCAGTGCTCTCACCTATCAGCAGCACCCTCTGGCACTATTGGCCCTTTACCGTCATACCAGTAAGGTGCCCTGGGCAAAAGATGACATTGAGTTATTAGAAGCTGTAGCCAGCCAGGCAGCCCTAGCCATTTTCCAGGCTAAGCTTCACCAGCGCATCCAAAAACAATCGGAGCAGATGCAAGCAGAGCTGGCAGTAGCCCGCCAGATTCAAAGCAACCTGCTACGCCAGCAACTTCCCAAGTTAGATCAGGTGCAAATTCAGGCCTGTTGCCACCCAGCACGGGAAGTGGGAGGGGACTTCTTCGAGGTGTATGTGCATCCGAAGGGGGATGTCTGGCTTGGAGTCGGGGATGTATCAGGGAAGGGAGTCCCTGCGGCTCTCTTTATGGCCAGCGCTATTACGGTTTTGCGGCGGGAGCTCTCCCAGGAAATCTCCCCAGAACCGGATCGTGTGATGCAAAACCTGAACAGTACCCTATCGGATGATCTGGTCAGTAATAACTGCTTCATCACGATGGTGTTGGCCCGCTACAGCCCCCAAACCCAGGAATTGGTTTATGCCAATGCCGGCCATATCTACCCCCTCACATGGGAGCGGATAGCGGCAGCAGAGCAGGCGATCGCTGAACCCACGTACCTTAAAGTGCGCGGTGTTCCCCTCGGCATCCTGCCTCATTGGAAAGCCCCTGCCGGGCGGCTCACCCTGAAATCGGGTGAGGTTCTCCTGTTAGCCAGCGATGGTTTAACCGAAGCGACCCTGGACAACCCCGTGTCTGGAAGCCAGGAAATGCTCCGTCAAAGCGGCCTCTGGAAGCTTTTCTCCCAAAGGAACGATCTCAACTTGTCTGAAGTCCTGCACTATATTCAGTCCCACAGTCCTATCCAGGAAGACGATCAAACGATCCTTTCACTGGAGGTTTTGTAAAGCTTATGAGAACAGAACTACACGTACCCAGTGATCTCAAGTTTCTATCCATCGTGGAGAATTGGCTGCTGGGTGCCCTGGAGATGGAATTCGGGCATGAGGTCGATTGGCAAAAGCAATGCACTCGCCTACGCTTGGTGCTAGTGGAAGCCTATTCCAATGTTGTTCGCCACGCCCACCGAGACAAACCCAATCTGCCTGTTTTGATTCGTTTGGAATTGCGCGATCGCGATGTCCACCTGGAAGTGTGGGATCACGGCAAAGGCTACGACCTGGGCACCTATCTCCCCCCCTCCCCCGATAGCTGGCAGGAGCAGGAGGGAGGTTATGGCTGGTTAATTCTGAACCGCTTGATGGACAAGGTCGAATATCGTCTGCAAATCAACGGCTACAATTGCCTCACCCTGGAGACAACCCTTCCAATGCAGGAGGGGGAAGCGGCCCCGCTTCCAACCCAGACCGAAGCACCCTGACACCACTGACCTGACATCAGGAGGAGGGTGGCCGCTAAGCGGCCACCCTCCTCCTGATGTCAATTTTGGATTACAGCGCTTTTCAAACACTTAAACAGGACTTATGCAAGCCCGCTATCCGTAGTGCATTTGTGTTGTGGGTGGGGGTGCTTCGCACCCCACCCACAACACAAATGCGTAAGTCCAGATCTGGTTGTTTTTGTGAGATTGGCACTTCGCCTAGCTCTCATAAAACAATCGTGGCTGATTAAAGCGCAAAGCGCTGTAAGAGTAGTTGCAAGGGCGATTCCCATCGCCACTCGCTCATGCGCCCTTCAGGTTGTCAACGACTGTAGAGCCAGAGCCAAAGGGGAAGGGTGGCTAGTAACATGAGCGTACTGACCACAATGCTGCTGGCAATTAACTCTCGCTCCAGGTCATACTCTTCAGCCAAGATCAAACCTGCGAAGGCAGTGGGCATCCCTGCCATCAACACCATGGCTAAACGCGGTTGATCAGGTAGGTGGAGCAGCGATATGGTACAGCCAATAACAATCGGTAGACTAACGGTTTTGATCAGCGTGGGGATGAATGCCATTTTCAACCCTGCCCAGCCCTTGATCTGCCGTAACCGAATACCCATTAACAGCAAAGCCGCTGGAATAACAACCCAGAGCGATCGCCGCAACCCTAACTCCACAACCATTGGCAATACGAGAGGACGGGATAGCACCCCAAACCCAAAAGCCCACAGTGAAGGAACCGTGAGAATATCACGCACAATAGTCAACCAGGAATTTTGGGCCTGCGATCGCCCATAAAAGCTTGCTAACACTACCCCTACACCATAGAGGTGCCTAGAACGTTATGGGCTACGCTGTAGAGCACGATCCACCCCCGATATGGCTCATCAATAAACGTGGGTACTACCGATAAACCCACAAAACCTGTATTGCCCAGAATGGACGCCAACAAAAAGGCACCCCGCCGAGAAGCAGGGTGCCAGGGATTTTCAGGGTGATTAGAGAGCTGGTCTGGGGTAGATGGGGCCTTGGGAGTGAGTAGGGTTGAGCGGCAATCGAGGCCCCAGAGGGTAAGGGTGGCGATCGCCAAACCAGCTAGCAGACCCCAGAGCGTGATTACGGGAACCAGCGTTGCCCGTACCGAAAAATTGGTTTGGTGCGCCAGGGTAAAAATTTGAACAGGCACCCCAACCCAGTACAAACCTCGCCCCAGGAGCCGGGGAAACGCTTCTGGCAGAAAAGGAACCAGCAGTAGCCCCAACCCTGTCCATAGCAATAAAGGGACATAGGCATGGAGCAAGGTATCAGTCATGCTGGGTTAGGTTTTAGCAACAGGTTAGTTGGGCTGATCTGGGGTTTGAGCATCACCCGTCGAATCGTCAGTATCCAGCGTGGCCGGTAAAGGTGTTCGATTGGGGGAAGACGATGGACTAGGTGAGGGGGCGATCGCATCCGGCGAGGCTCCTGTTTCATCCGGGGTTGTGGATGTTGCATCGGGAGTTGTGGAAGTATCAGAGGTGGCTGCCCCATCCGAGGTTGTGTCTTCCTCTACTGCCGTAGCCTCTCCCAAAGGTTCAATCTCCTGGATCAACCAGTTCGTCCCCTGGCGAACAAGGCTATAACGCACTCGTAATTGCTCATCTGGTTCGTCATCAATTCCCTCAACAACCGTGGCAATCATCTGGGCTTGATTCGGCTGCTGAGGATTGGGTTCTTCCACTTCCACATTGACAATTCGGTGTCGGTACTCCTGTACCTCACTACTTTGGGCAGCGGCCTGTCGCTCTGCAAGAATTGACCCTGTCAGAACCGTAGCTAACTTACTTGTATCCCGACTTGGGCTAGTAGCCGCAGCCTTCGCCTCCAGCCAGCGCTGAAGAACACCCCGAGCGACATCTACCGTGATCGGGCCAGTGGCCGAAGCGGCTGAGGCTGCATCAGCAGATGGAATCTCGATAGGTGGATTGTTAATGCTGATTTCGAGTTGTTCGCCTTTCAAAGTAGGGCCACCCAATGAACGGGTAATCCAACCTAGCAATACCCATGCCAGGTAGAGTAGGCACAAACCCGCTACCCCAAGGGCAACCAGGAACAGCATTCGATCTAAGCGAGGGCTATTACTACTGCGGGGAGACAGGGAAGTCATCCGAGGTGGGCTACCAGACGAGGAGCGACGGGCCGTCGGAATTCGGCTGGGCGGAGAACTGGCTCCATTGTCTCCTGTACTCAAGCGACCTTCTGGAGAAAGTTGAGAAACGCGTTCTGCCGTCGGAAGGCTACCGGAAAATCCATTGCTGCCAACCCCCGGCTCCATCGTGGCTGTTCCACTTACGGTACGGGTCTGGTTGGGAGTCCCGACAGCATCATAGGGGGCTCCCCGCTCTGCTATGCTTTCGCGGGTGCTGGTACGCCCAACCACTGGCGTTGTGTCAGGAGGAGGTGGATAACTTTCAGGCTCGTTGGGCAATTCTTCGAGGTAAGTCTGCACCTGAGGATCTGCAAAGTAATCCTTTAAGGAAGCCTGCTGTTGTACCAGATCGCGGAAGTGAGGGAATACTTCGCCCTGTAGCCAACGCTCACTGTAAAGGCACAGGCCAGGTAAGAGGTCTGGAGAACCTTTTGAGTGCTCACGGATGAAGGCAATGGGTTCGTATTCCTGGCTCAGCTCCAGTGCTCGATTTGCCTCTTCCGTTTGTCCTAATAGAAGAGCACAGACGGCCTGCTCCAGATGGACGTCCTGACGGGTTCCAAGCCGAAGTAGCAGATGCTTCGCTCGACGCACGAGGGAGGGTTGGCGGTAGGCAAACCCTTTGGCTATCAGCGCATAGATCGCTAAATAGGTGGCAACTGCCGAAGGACGACGGGCTTCCGTTTCAAACAAAGTGACCTGTTCAGAAGCGGTGAGATAACTCCGCAATTGTTGAATAAAGCGGAGAAAATCATCGACATTCAAGCCTGACTGGTCATTACCGCTGCCATCAATGCCGCCTCGTTCTTGCAGCATGTCTTGTAGCAGGCTCAATCCCTGACGCCGTTCTCGTTCACTGGAAGTCGGCAAAGACAGCAGTTCCAGCACTCGGTAGGGCCGTAGCTTGTAAAGGTCTGACTGCATTTCACCTCGCACGCTGGCAAAGATCCCTTCCCGTAGCAGCAGGTCTTGACCGGCTTCTAGAGAACCAGCAGCACTTTCGTACTGGCCTTGTTGCCACTGTTCGCGGCCTAGCTCTAAATAAGCCAGAGCCACCGTCAATAAAATGTCAGACCGGACAATGTCAAATTGAGTGGGTTGCCCGGCGGATAAATTTGCATGGCCACTCAAGCAGGGACGGCCCAGTTTGAGCACCAGCTCATACTCGCCCAGTTCCAATAGAATCAGCAGGGCACCCACTAGCTGGGATTCCCGAATGTCAATGCTAGGGCCATAGGGGTCAGTCTGGGTCGGAACGACACTCAGTGACGCCCCACCAATGCTAGCCATGAGCCCATCTCCAAGATCTTCCTGAGTGCGATTCAGGAAGCTTGAATCGTAAAGGCGCCGCTGCTCTGGGTCAGACAGCACGGCATAAGCTTCATCCAGGAGCTGTTTGCGTGAGGCGATCGCCGCTTCCGAATATTCTCGACGCGGGAGTTGCAAGGCGCGATCGCGGTGAGCCTGCTGTAACTGCTCAGCGGTTGCCTGAATGGGTAGGCCCAATATTCGGTAATAGTCCAGCG
Source organism: Leptolyngbya sp. PL-A3 (assembly GCF_039962325.1). Classification (NCBI taxonomy): domain Bacteria; kingdom Bacillati; phylum Cyanobacteriota; class Cyanophyceae; order Leptolyngbyales; family Leptolyngbyaceae; genus Leptolyngbya; species Leptolyngbya sp. PL-A3. The sequence continues at coordinate 160,742 of NZ_JAMPLB010000005.1, read as the reverse complement.
GAATCCTCACAATTCAGTTCCCCAATATCCATATCGTCCGACTAACCGGTTGGCGCGGGCTTCTTAGCCCCACTCAGCCTCTTAATTCCGCAGAAAGTGAACCACACCCTGCGAAGCCAGTCTATATACAATAACCGTTTCAAAAGTAGTGGCTACCCTGTTCCGAAATTTACTCACCAGCATACAGAAATCTATAGACTTTGCCACAGGTCTTCATATCTTGTTGGCAGGTTTTTCCTACCTTATGATCAAGGCTGTCGTTTCTGACACTTGATCTCGACTTGCTAAATCTCAGGGCCAAGTTTGCCAGCGTTTTACGAAAGCTGGCCCAGCGTATACATCCTCTCCCACAGGCAGTTCCGGAACGTTGTCCAGGAACTTATTTAGGAAATCACCGTTATCTAACCACCACAATTCATGGGCACAAACTATTTCTGGATTCACGGGATGTGAGCTTGAGCCCACACATCATTTTGGATGGAACCTGGGAACCCTGGATTACGGCTCTCGTAAAAGATTTGGTCAAGCCGGGAATGCGCGTTCTAGAAGTCGGCAGTAATTGCGGCTGGTATACCTTGTTGATGGCTCAAGGCATTGGCCCAGAGGGAAGGCTGATTACGTTTGAGGCCAATCCAGGTTTAGCGCAACTCACCTTTGACAGCCTCAACATCAACGGATACAGCGATCGCGTTCGTCTACACAATCTGGCAGCCAGCAATGCTGACGGGGAAGCGACTTTCCGGATCTTTGAGCGTCATCTGGGAGGAGGCACGCTGGGAGCGGTGGGACAGGAGCACCTGGATAGATTTCAAGAAACCATCAAGGAAATTACCGTTCCTACCGTGGCATTGGATGAATTCCTGGAAGGAGGCGATCGCATCATTGACCTGATGAAGATTGATGCGGAAGGAGCCGAGCCTATGGTCTTTCAGGGTATGCACAATCTTCTGAAGGAGAACGAAAATCTAACAATATTAATGGAGTACAGCTTCTCCCAGATAAAAAATTGTGGGTTTAAACCTGTTGCTGAAATGGGTGCGCTTTTTGATCTGGGGTTTAAGGCATTTCGCATCGCAACGACACAACAATTGATCCCCGTAAACCTGGCGGAACTATCCAAACTCCGGCACTGTGAACTTTTACTGACTCGAGATGAGCAGAAGCTCCCAGGTTTGTGAATACTGAACTCTATTCGCAATCAGCCCCAGTGCCGCTTTGGCGTGCGCTCTAACCATTCAGTGATTTTCGCCGCACAGGACTAAGAGTCTTATTTTGCCGCCACAAAGTGACAGCGAAATAAAGCCCTCAGGTTTTGCCTTTGGACAGGTGCAACATGTGTGATTAGATAGGTTAGGATGTTCAATCCACTCCATGACTAGATACAGGACGCGTTGATGGTACAAGAGCGAGTACTGCCGTCATTTTCGACTGCCCAGGCCAACATCACCCGTGAAGAAGGGTTGACTATCTATGAAGATATGGTCCTAGGGCGGCTGTTTGAAGATAAGTGTGCCGAGATGTACTATCGCGGCAAAATGTTTGGCTTCGTTCACCTCTACAACGGCCAAGAGGCAGTCTCGTCCGGCGTCATCAAGGCGATGCGGAAGGATGACTTCGTCTGCAGTACCTACCGGGATCACGTTCATGCTCTCAGTAGCGGAGTTCCTGCCCGGGAGGTCATGGCTGAGCTGTTTGGTAAGGTGACCGGATGCAGCAAAGGACGGGGCGGTTCTATGCACCTGTTCTCGGCTGAGCATAATTTGTTGGGAGGATATGCCTTCGTTGCAGAAGGGATTCCCGTGGCAACCGGAGCCGCATTCCAAAGCAAATATCGCCGTGAGGCCCTGGGTGATGCCTCCGCAGATCAGGTGACTGCCTGCTTCTTTGGAGACGGGGCCAGCAACAATGGTCAGTTTTTTGAGTGCCTGAACATGGCTGCTCTCTGGAAACTGCCCATTCTGTTTGTGGTTGAAAACAATAAGTGGGCGATCGGCATGGCCCACGATCGCGCTACCTCTCAGCCCGAAATCTACAAAAAAGCCAGTGTCTTTGGCATGGCTGGTGTAGAAGTAGATGGGATGGATGTGTTGGCGGTTCATTCAGTCGCTCGCGAAGCTGTAGCCCGCGCCCGTGCTGGAGAAGGCCCAACTCTGATTGAAGCCCTCACCTATCGCTTCCGTGGTCACTCCCTGGCTGACCCAGACGAACTTCGCAGTAAGCCTGAGAAGGACTTCTGGTTTGCCCGTGATCCAATTAAACGCCTTGCCGCTTATATGACCGAGCAAGGATTAGCGAGTGTAGACGAATTGAAGGCAATTGATAAGCGCATTCAAGAGAGCATCGAAGATGCGGTGACCTTTGCCCTCGAAAGCCCCGAACCCGACCCTGCAGATTTGTATAAGTACGTATTTGCTGAGGACGAGTAGGTCGTCACTCCCGTTTCGGAGAGAACCATGCCTGATCCCATCATGTACCAGGAAGATGCTTACGTCGTTCTGGAAACCAACCAACCGGAGGTTTTCCTGACGGCAAAGGAACTTCTGGAAAAGCTATCGGGTATCCTGGCTCAACGGCAGGATGATCTTCCCCGTGACTTGCAGAGTATTCCTCAGATATCAGCTCAGGCTCAGCATTTGATGGAAACCTCCTGCGAACTGGATGTAGGACCGGGAGAATACCTGCAATGGTATGCGGTTCGGCTTGAGAAGTAGGTATTAAGAACCTCAAAGAAGGAGTGTGCGTTGTGCATTGCATGACGCACACTCTTTTTTAAGTAACCTGAGTTCGGGTTCAGATCTTTTCGGCGTGCGTAGAGCGTGCGCCAAAATAGGCACTTAGGCTTATCCCAAATTGAGATTGAGTAAACAAAAAAGCGCGGCGTTTAGAGCCGCGCTTTTTACAATCCGGTTTGTAGTTATGCAACCGGGCTGGATATCAATTTGATTTCGATCTGGTGGGGAGCCGGTTCTGCAACCTCAGCACGAATACCGGGACCAAAGAAACGTTCAAGTTTGTCGCGTTTCGCCTGCCAGCTTTCCAGGCTGACGTACTCAGAGTCAAACTCTAAAACCAGAGCATAGGAACCGGCGATCGCCTCCTCTCGAATTCCCTGCAAAATTGGCTGCTCATCATCCATGACCCCAAGCTGTAAGGCATCCAGAGAGCTATCCAAGTGAGCGTTCTGGCCGTAGCGGTAACGGGTGACATCCTTGCGAATCTGATTCTGGGTTTCGGTAGCCTGTTGTTCCCGCAAAGCCAGCACGTCTGAAGTGGTGGGCTGGCTAAAGGGAACAGGCTGAAGTTCAGCAGCGCTAAGGGCTAAGCCGCCCAAGAGGAGAGGAATACCATAGAAAAAGCCGACCAGGTTTAAGGTGGCGCGTTCAGTAAAGTAGGCAAAGAAGCCTACTAGTGTCAGCGCCCCTCCCACAAACAAACCAAGTTTTCCAAGCGAAAAGCGACCAAACATAAGTTTATGTATCCAGGGCGAGTCTTTGTTTATTATTCACTATCCAGTTCTGTTCTAGACCAGCGGTTGGTTTTCGCGGCGTAGCACGGCTCCACCAAAACCAACTGCTGGTCTAATACTCAGCGGCTTCATAGTAGTTGATTTCCCTGTGCAGTCTCGTTCAGGTTAACGGTTTTTTTGGGTGCCTAAAGCACACGCAAAAACCTCGTTAACCTGAGCTGACTTAGAATCTATCGAGAAAGCAAAAACCCACTTTGGGAGGGTGGGGGGTGTACATACCTCACCCTCCCAAAGTGGGTTTTTGGATAGGCGCTTAGAACAGAATCCTCACGGTTTGATAGGATGGAATCTGTGTCAAATTCCGGTGGGACGTACTCATGGCAGACCCGCAAATCCTTAGAGAACGATTCAACCAGATTCGGAGCAAGCGCGATTCCTTGCTGCGTCTCCTGGAGCAGCCAAATTTAGGAACACTTCGCATTGATGTCAACCAGGCTCTAGAAGAACTGGATGATCTGATTGACGACTTCAATCGTACGTTCCCAGAAAGCAATTTCCCCCAGAATTAAGACCTTGTTTTGTTTGTTCCTTCGTGCTCAAAAGGCACGAAGATTTTGCATTCCCCACGTTATCTTTTAACATCACGCGATTACCATCATGGCCGAGAGCTACACTGTCGAAATTCGCCACCAGGGCAACACCCAAACCATTACCGTTCCTGCCAACCAAACCGTACTGGTAGCAGCTCAGGCCGCTGGATTAGATCTGCCGTCTTCCTGTAATGCAGGTGTTTGTACCACCTGTGCCGCGCAACTTCTGTCAGGGACGGTTGAGCAGGGTGACGGTATGGGCATTAGCCCCGAGCTTCAAGAGAAAGGGTATGCTCTGCTGTGTGTCGCCTATCCGACATCAGATTTGGTGCTGGAAACCGAGAAGGAAGACGTGGTTTACGAGTACCAGTTTGGGGCAGCCCAGAGCAAAAAATAAGCGGTCTGATGTTGACACAGTTCGTACAAGTTGAGGTGCCCCTGCAAAACAACCCGGCGCACCTGGAACGAGCGATCGCCCAAACACTCCAAACCCATGGCGACCCGCTCCGCTGGGCCATTACCGGTATTGATGCAGTGCAAGGAATTGCCCGCATTGAAGCTGTGGTGACAATTTCAACGAGGGTAGTGTGAATCAGCGACCTTACACGGCCATGGTGGTCATCCCCACCGGAATTGGCGCGGCGATGGGGGGCTATGCTGGCGATGCCCTGCCCGTGGTCCGGGCGATCGCTCAGGTTGCCGATCGGGTCATTACCCATCCCAATGTTTTAAATGGAGCCAGCCTCTACTGGCCGTTGCCCAACGTTTTCTACGTCGAAGGCTATGGGCTCGATCAGTTTGCATCGGGGCATTGGGGGCTGCGCCCTGTACACCAAAACAGAATCGGGCTGCTGCTCGACCAGGGAATTGAGCCCGATCTGCGGTGGCGTCACTTACAGGTCGCTGATGCTGCTCGGGCTACCCTGGGGCTTTCTCTGACCGATTACGTTGTCACGGATCAACCCCTGGGAGTCGAGCTGCGTACCGCTTCTTCTGGGGCAACGTGGGGCACCATTCAACATCCCGATAGTTTGCTGCGTGGGGCAGAGCGTCTGATTCAAGCAGGGGCAGAAGCGATCGCCATTGTTGCCCGCTTTCCTGACGACGAAGGTAGCCCCGAGCTACAGAGTTATCGGCATGGGCAAGGAGTTGACCCGCTGGCAGGAGCTGAGGCGGTTATCAGTCACCTGCTGGTGCGTCAGTTTCGCGTACCTTGCGCCCATGCTCCAGCCCTCTCGCCATTACCCTTAGATCCTGACATTTCTCCCCGTTCGGCTGCGGAGGAATTAGGTTATACCTTCTTACCTTGTGTGTTAGCTGGTTTGAGCCGTGCTCCTCATTACGTCACGTCGATAGCTCAAGCGAACGGTATCTGGGCCAATCAAGTGGATGCCCTGGTGGTACCCGAGGGAGCCTGTGGGGGAGCTGCGACGCTGAGCCTGTCTCAAACGGCAACGACACTCATTACGGTGGCTGAAAATACCACACGCATGCAGGTTTCGGCGGAGGCATTGGGGGTACGAGCGATCGCAGCCTCGTCCTACCTCGAAGCCATTGGTATTATGGCGGCTCATCGAGCCGGGGTTGCCCCCTCAGCCCTTCAGCCCCAGATCTCATCTCTAAGGCCCTTACAGGAATCTACAATTTCCCTGAGAATGGCTTAAAAATTAGTCTGGAGTCTAACCCGCAGGCTTACCTTAATATCTTCTGTCACTGTTTCTGATAGACAAATGGTAGTCTGAAGCCATCGCCCCTTGTTTTTGAGAGTGCGATCGCTGTTGACCCATAGATTTCTTTTCTCATGCTCTTGACCTACTGTGGCTGAACTCCCGCCTCCTCAACCCGCTGAATCCTTAAGCCGCGTGCAGCTTCTGGCTGCGATGGGCATGACTGCTGTGGTGCTTCTGATCATCGCTCGCCTCTGGATCTGGCTGGATGATGTGCCGCTAATGGCAACCAAGCTAACGACAGACGTGTTACTTCTAGGTTGTGTCATTGGCTTGGGCATTACGCTGTGCAGTGAGGGGTTGTATCGCATCTGGAAGGACTACCGAGAGGGAGCCGACGTCTATCTGAGTATGATTCTCAGACCTCTTAAAATGGCTGATCTCATTTGGTTGGGGGTTCTACCCGGCATGAGTGAAGAACTGCTATTTCGAGGGGTTATGCTTCCGGCGATCGGGCTGAACTGGTTTGGGATTCTCATTTCCAGCCTGTGCTTTGGGGTGTTGCACTTTTTTAGTCCGCGTCACTGGTGCTATGTGGCTTGGGCAGCAGTTGTCGGTGGAGTTTTGGGCATCAGCGCTTTACAGACCCAAAACCTTTTAGTGCCCGTCGTAGCGCACATCGTGACCAACATCCTCTCCAGTCTCCTCTGGAAGTACAAGCAGGCACATCACTGAAGGATTTCTGGCAGCAATTCTCAGTATGGGCATCAAAGCCAAGAGTTCACGCCCTACGGGCGTGAACTCTTGGCTTTGATGCCCGAAAATCGTTCACATGGGGCAGCGGTTTTCGGGCTGGATTCCAAAATGAGAGTTGCTAATAAACGGCTGAGGCGTTCTTTCGAACGCCTCAGCCGTTTATGCTTTGATTTTTTAAATTTTATCGTACTTGACGGGAAACAAATTTCTCGAAGCTAGCTTGAGTCTGGTGTAGTAGGCTTTCACGACTATCCATCGACTGAGTGAGAGTCGGTACAAGCTTGCGAGCTTGCAGAGCCATGTGGAGTTGAAGATGTGCAACGTATTCGCTGAAGTCTTCCCGCTCAGGAGATGAAGAAAGATGTTCAGGATGGGTGATGACAGTGTTCTCGTTCATCCGCTTCAAACGCTCAAGTATTGCTCAACCAACACTGTTGAAGCTATCACGAGGGTAGCCCTCTTTGGAAGCCTGCAACGAACCGTAATGCTTTTTACCCCCTTCGGTTGAGTTTTGTAAAAGAATTTGTACGAACTGTAACCTACTTCATTACGCGCCTTGAGTTTGAATCAGCTACGGTTGTTTTTGTGAAAACCCGCCCAGCGCAGTTTTTACAAAAACAACCAGATTTTAAGCACTTGAAAAGCGCTGTAAGCTGCTCAGAAAAAAGTTTGGGAAAGGAGTAGCTTCGCCGATTCTTTCCCAAAAGCACTCCTTTGAGCATAAGAACCGCTATAGGATAAAGCCATCAGTTTGACAAAAACGCGATGCAGAACACCCGCCTTAATCGCCTTGTTAGCGGTACAACGCAGCAATTTGGCCAGTGGATTCGTAACCCCTGGCGGCGTATTTCTCTGATTGTGTTAGGGCTGCTCTTTGGCAACTTCCTGGCAACAGCTTTTGCCACCAGTGCCGGACAACAGGCTGAGCTGGATATTTTGGCAGGGGCAACCCTGGTAGCTTTCACGGAGGGAACCAGTTGGTTCTTCTACAGACGCAGTGGTCGGGGAGGCCGAACGGTACTCCCCAACGAACCAAGAGCCCTGCTGACAGAAGTGCTGAACGCGATCAAAATTGGGCTTACCTACGGCCTGTTTATTGAAGCCTTTAAGCTGGGAAGCTAAAGGGTGAATATGGATACTAAGCTGGAAGGTTATCTACAAGGAGTCTTAAGGGGAGAGGTACTGACATCAGAGGCGATCGCCTACCTCTCCGCCATCCCCTCTGCCTTTTCCCAGAGCCCGTCGGCGCTGCAAAAACGGGCTGCCCAACTGCACCAGTATTTCCCCGCTATTGAGGATTTGTGTCTCAACACCTTGGACTGGTCTCAGGTACCCCTCCTGACCCTGTGGCAACTCTGGCTTCCTCTGGCACAGCAAATCGTGGCCTTACGGACCGAGCGGCAGCGGCCCGTTATCCCTGGTTTTTTGGGTGGTCAGGGAACAGGGAAAACAACGCTGGCTCAAATCTTGACCCGCTTGTTGACCGCTATGGGTTGCTGCGTTGCTAGCCTTTCCCTGGATGACCTTTATAAAACCCACGAGGAACGCCAGCGTTTACTCGAAACGGACCCGCGCCTGCGCTGGCGAGGCCCACCCGGAACCCATGATGTTGAGGACGGGCTGAAGGTTTTGCACCAGGTACAAATGGGTACAGATGCACCCATTTGGGTTCCTCGTTTTGACAAGTCCCTGCATGGAGGGATGGGCGATCGCATTCCCCCTGAGCCTATCACCAGCATTGATGTACTGCTCTTTGAAGGGTGGTTTGTGGGGATTCGCCCTATCAACCCCGCCCTGCTGGAAACTGCCCCCCCGCCTATTGTGACGGAGAGCGATCGCACATTTGCCCAGGACTGTAATACTCGCCTGCATGCCTATATCCCCCTGTGGGACTTGCTAGACATGCTGGTCGTCTTGAACCCCGTGGATTACCGCTTCAGTAAAACGTGGCGGAAACAGGCAGAACATCAGATGGTGAAACAGGGGCGATCTGGCCTATCCGATGATGAGATTGAGCAATTTGTGGAGTACTTTTGGAAAGCTCTGCATCCAGAGTTGTTCTGGCCACCGTTATTGCAGGACTCGCAGCGGGTTGATGTGATTGTGGACATTCAGGCCGATCACGCGCCTGGGATGGCGTATCGGCCGGGACACAAACCCTTGGGTTAGGCCGTTCAAAAGCCGAGTTCGTAGAGCTGCACGTTTTCCTGCTCGTTGGGGTCGTTACGAGCGACAAGGGCGATCGCCACTTCCGTGTCACTCAAATTGCGCGGCTGATGCGGCACCCCAGCGGGAATGAAGATGAAGTCTCCCGTCTCATTGATGACCGATTCCTTAAGACCCTCACCATAAAGGGTTTCGACGCGACCTTGCAGGAGATAAATTGCCGTTTCATACCCCTTATGGAAGTGAGGTTCCGCCTGGGCACCGGGAGGAATCACGACCATATTCATGGATATTCCTGTCGCCCCTACAGTCGCTTCAGAAATGCCCACGTAATTCGGTAGCCGCTGAACGGTGTCGATGGTGACATTCGGTCGTACCGTTCTGATCTTTTCTTGCATAAGAGTCCCTCAACCGGTAAGTCTATAACGCTGTGCGTGTGGACTCAGTCAGGTAGGTGGTGCCATTCACGACCCTGACCGCTATCTCTATTGTCAAGCGTTTTTTAGAGGACGGGTGATGCGCATTAAAGTAATTAATCCCAATACCAGTGAGGAAATGACGGCATCGATTGGGGCGATCGCCCAATGCCATGTCGCCCCTACCACAGAAGTTGTCACCGTTTGTCCCCAAAAGGGGCCAGTCTCCATTGAGAGTTTCTACGACGAGTACCTCGCCATCCCCCAGGTGTTAGCAGAAGTGATGCGGGATGAACCCCAGTTCGATGCCTTTGTGCTGGCCTGTTGGGGTGATCCGGGTATTGAAGCCGTGCGGGAAATCACGACCAAGCCGGTGGTAGGGATTGCAGAGGCATCCATGTACGCCGCGAACGCGATCGCCCCACGCTGGTCTGTGATCACCACCCTACGCCGCAGTTACCACATGGTCGAAGCGATTGTGCAACGCACAGGATTGGGCGATCGCTGTGCCTCTATCCGCTGTGTCGATCTTCCGGTGCTCGCCTGTGAAGAAGACCCCTCGGCCATCATCGAAGGGTTATCTCAGATGGGTTTGCTGGCCCTGAAGGAGGATGGTGCAGAAGCACTGGTGCTGGGTTGCGCCGGGATGGGCGGCCTGGATGAGAAGTTAAGCCAGCGGCTGGGAGTTCCCTGCGTGGATGCCGTCGCCGCTGGAGTTCGTTTTGCTGAAATGCTGGCTGGGATGAAATTGCAAACCAGCAAGTGGCTAACCTATCGTTCACCTGAACCCAAGCTTCGCAAAGGAATGGAACATCCATTCTGTTGATGCTACGGGTGCTTTACGCACGTTTGCCCTACCTGGCCGTACGCATGGCAGAGAGTTCTTCCATGAGAGGCATCAGGTTTACCCCATTGATGTACATCTGATCCGTGGGGTAGTTCTCCATCAGCTCCAGCAGCGTAATCTGTTGATCTGAGCCAGTCGATTGGGCAATAGCTGAGCGCAGGGCAGGAATGTTATCCTCTCCCGAACCGGTATGTATGACGTCCGTAAAACGGGCCAGAAGGCGATCGCCCGTAGGCCCATTCATCAAATCATTGAGCAATGTTTCACTCAAAGGCATTGAAGTATTCAAGGCACCCTGGGCGGTAGCTGTATCGACCCCAGCAATTCCCAGGTAGAACGCCAGGGATTGCGACGGTTCCCCAGTACGAGCCAGGGTTTGCAAGTCACGTAAGGGGAAAGAGGCTGACAGAGGCCCGTAGGTTACGACAACTTCCTCAGCCGCCAGGGAGGGTGCTGAATGACCGAAAGCACCTAGAGTCACCAGCAGTGCTAAAGCCCCTGTCCAGCAGACACTCCGGGCGAGGCGGGTTAGAACAGTAGAGAGTAGGGGACGGGAGGCACGCATAGATCTTAAGGATGCACAGAGTAAAGGTCATGTTTGAGTGACGACACCCAGAGTCTAAAAGCTCCCATTGTAGGCTAGGGATCTTCAAATTCTTCTGCCGGGAGTTAAGAACGTTAGGGCCAAGGTGATTAACCAGTCCCAATGATACGATTGTTCTCAAATACCCCCAGTTGGGTTTCTAAGGATCACCAATAGAACAACCTCAGGACTTATGCAAGCCCGCTATATCTAGAGCATTTATGTTGTAGTTGGGGGGCAAAGCACCCCAACTACAACATAAATATGTAAGTCCTGAACCTGTCCTTCTTTTTGCGGGAGGGGCGGCTGCGCTGCCAATCCTACACAAAGAAGGACAGGTTATTAAATAAATGCACGCTCCTAAGGAGACAACATTGCAGAACAGAATAAAAGCGATCGCCTGCGCTGAACCGTTCTTGCCATTTATCTGCACTCAGTACAGGCAAACTGACACGAACTGTCCAGTATTAAGCGGCGGCAATCAACCAATTCCAAACGGAGGCAAACTTAAGCCAGCGAAGACTAGTAGGCTGCGGCCTAAGTTCACAACCTATGTTTTGTGTGGGGTGCTTCGCACCCCACACAAAACATAGGTGATGGATTTCCGCCTCAGCGTACTAGAGTGTTGTTACTTTGTAATGCAAAGAATTCTATTCCTTGGGAATAATGGTGGATGTCACAAATCCCGATTGCTTGGATGCGTGCAGAAAATGGGTGTCATGCCATCCCCCCGCATCCCCCAAATCGGTTGATAATTAGTAATTAGATGAATCATGCATAACACCGAGATCATCGGCTGTTCCAGGAACGCATTGCCATGAGCCTCTGTATTAATCCAAACTGCGCCCAACCCGACCACCCTGGCAATGATGGGAGCCGCTACTGCCAGAGCTGTAAGTCTGACATGGTATTGCAGGGGCACTATCGGGTGATGCGGCTGGTCAACAATCGAAGTGGCTTTGGCCGAGTCTATGAAGCCTATGAACGCAATATCCCCAAAATTCTCAAAGTTCTAAAGTCTGCTCATAATCACAATGCCAAGGCCGTACAACTGTTTCAGCAAGAAGCTTACGTGCTGAGCCAGTTGAACCATCCCGGCGTACCCCGGGTTGAAGGGGAAGGTTACTTCCAGTTCCACCCGGCAGATGGAGGGGAGCCCCTGCACTGCCTGGTCATGGAAAAAATTGATGGTCCTAACCTGAAAGAATGGATGCGCCAACAGGGCGGCCATACCATCAGCGAAAAGCAGGCACGAGAGTGGCTATGGCAAGTGGCCGATGTGCTTCATCTGGTGCACCAACAACATTACTTTCATCGGGACATTAAGCCAGAGAACTTGATGCTTCGCTCCAACGGCCAAGTGGTGCTGGTGGATTTTGGGGCAGCGCGGGCTGTCACTGAAACTTATATGGCCCAATTAGGGGCCACCGGAGGAATGACTCGCATCAGCTCTGCTGGCTACACTCCTCCCGAACAGGAGAAGGGGCAGGCCGTACCTCAGTCTGATTTCTACGCTCTCGGCTGGACGTTTATCTATCTGTTAACGGGGAAGCAACCCACCGATCCTGAGGTCTACGATCCGTTAATGGATGCGGCTCATTGGCGTGAATTTGCGCCACAAATTTCACCCGCCTTTGGAGATTTTATCGATCGCCTGATCGCTCCCCGGGCGGTCGATCGCCCCCAGACAACTACAGCTCTGCTCAATGCTTTAGGGAACCTACCCGATCTCACAACTTCGTTGCCCGGCCTACAACCTCTCACCGCTGTGGAACCCTCCAGCGACATTACAGAGCCCCTGTATAACCCGGATAACTCTGCTCCCCTGACCAGTCTGCCCTTTGTCCACTACGCCGCCACCAATGGCCACCAGGATTCTAGTGCCAGCGCGAATGGTCACAAGGATTCTGATGCCAGCGCGTTGGATACCAAGCCGGGTTCGAAGCCATTGTCTAACAAATCTCTAGTCGATTCAGGCCGATGGATGTGGGTTGGCAGCGGCATTCTGACTTTGATGTTGGTGACAGGAGGGGTGAGCTGGTGGATGGTGCAGGAGACTAACCGGACAGGTACACTACCGTTCCCAGCCCTATTTGGCCGTCTCCCTGACAGCCTGCCGGTGGAACATATCAAACCTCAAGCGATTTTGACGGGTCACGCTGGATTTGTAAACCAAACCATCTTCACCTCGGATATGAAGACCCTGATCAGTGCTGGAGCAGATGGTCAGATTTTGCTGTGGGATCGGCAAACTGGACAAAAAATCCAGGCTCTACCCGAAGGCCATAGTAGTTTTATCAATGCGTTGGCCCTGAGCGGCAATGGTCGATGGTTAGCCAGTGGTGGTGCCGATGATGCGATCATCATTTGGCAAATGGACCGAAAAACCAGGACAGGCAAGGTGCTTCACACCCTGACGGGGCATACCAGCCCAGTCAACACCCTGGCCATGACACCCAATAACGTTTTGGCCAGCGGCGGTGCTGACAACACGGTGCGGACCTGGGACGTCGCAACTGGCAAACCCTTACGTACCTTCAATAGCCATGAGGGCATTGTGAATGCGATCGCCATCAGCCCCAATGGGAAGTACCTGGTAGCTGTCGGAACAGCCCCCGAGGCCGTCCTTTGGAATCTCGATACAGGCCAGGAGATGAAGCGTCTTAACGGGTATGACGGAAATCTTAATGCGGTTGTATTCAGCCCCGACGGATCTAGTGTGCTCGCTGCGGGAACGGAGCGCAAGGTCTATATTTGGGATGCCCGTACAGGTGAACTGGAGGATACCTTAGAAGGGACAACGGGTTATATTAATAGCCTTTCCATGCAGGGCTTAGGCAACCGTCTGCTGGGCACCGACTCCGATGGCAAGCTGTATCTGTGGGATTTGCGCAATCACGTCTTATCCCACATTTTCAAGGGAGACGACGGCCCGCTGGATCACATGACCGTTAGCAGTGATTGGCGCGTTATCGCAACCGGCAAAGGTACAGATAAGGTCTATCTCTGGGAAACGCCCCCTGCTGCAGTGCAGTAATTCCTAAGAATCAACCCGCATAGCGCTATAAAACAACCTGTCATTGTTTTTGAGGGAGCTTAGCTCCCTCAAAAACAATGACTAAACGTCCAGAACAGCACCATGGTTATCCCTGGGGAGATGGGCTGGCGCTAGGACTTGGGGTTGCTCCCGGAGGGGGTAAAGGTGGGGCTTCTCCTTCCTTACGAAGGCGCAAATACAGGTCGAAGCGGCTCGTGCGATCGCTTCCTAGAGCGCTGGTCATACCGATTTGCTGCATGGCCTCCATGGCTGTAGCGGCCCCTTGGGGAAACTGCGGCAAGGGTAGGCTGCCACCCAAGCTTCGTAAACCATCAACATCAACGAATACACGCCCATTGTGAGCAGCCAGTTCTCTAGATTGAGTGGCCTCGAACAGGTCGTTATTCTTTAGTAGAGTTTTTGGGGCTGGGAGCACGGTATTAATGCTTCCAGCTCCCAGGGTCAGCACCGCGGTATTGTCATCCAGCCAGCCGTGGGTTACCGTCAGGGAACCAAAAGGCGACACCCAGTTCACCAGAGATTTGCCACCAATTTCAATGGGGCTAACGCGAAACTGATACCGCTCACCCATCACGGCGTCTAGTTTTTCAAAGGTTGCTTCCGCCGCTGCGCGATCGCTTGTCTGAGCCAGCAGCACTACCCCGACCTGGGCTGTTCCGGAGGGAGCCGTCATCGGCACCAGTGCCAGAGCAAATTCCCCATCCATCCATTTCAAGAAATCATTGTTCCAATCCAGCCCAGTGGTGCGATTAATGCCCTGCTCAAAGGTGCTGGGGTTCAGGGGATTGGCGGGGCTGGCGATCGCCTGTTGACGATAGCCTTCCCAAAACTGCCGCATGTTTCCCCCCGACATCAAGAGGCGGGTTGCATCGGGCAGCAGGGCTGGCAGTTCCCCTGCATCGTTGCTAACGGTGTAACGGGTTTCACTATTTGGAGCCAGCCAGTTTGAGCCTAAAATGCGTAAGCCCTGAGATTCCAACGTCATGTTGGCAACGACTCCCTGATTCCGCTGCACAGGGGTCAAACTGAGCAGGGGGACAGGTTGAGCCGTGTTAGCTGCGACCACCTGACGCACTTCTGGCCCATTCAGGTAAAGCTGCAAAAACGGTTGATCGACACGGCTATTGGCAAGAGCCTCTCGATATCCTGCGGCATCCCTCAGGGCCGGACGACCTTTGTAGGTATCAATCACCCGCTCCACAGCGCTGGCTTGATTACTGACCACGGCATATTTACCTTCCAGCACAGTTGCCGCATAGCTCTGCTCCCCCTGCCCGGTCACCTCACGAATGGTAAACCCCTGGTAGTCGCGGGTCTTCACCTGTTGCCCTGTCGCTCCAGGCGCATTTTCCAGGACCTGCCGGGCTCTCCCTGCATCGGCGATCGGCAAAATCGCCACCAAAGGCAATGGCTGCTTCGGATCGACCAGGGTGGCCAATCCTTCAGGTGCCTCCGGTGATGCTTGAGGAGATCCGGTCGGAGATGGGGAGGGCGATGGGGGCGTTTCACTATCCCAGGGCAGGAATGCCAGCGTTACATCCTCACCCACCCAGGGTTGAATATCCCGGCGATATTGCAGGCCATTGGCTGTGAGAAAGCGATCGCGCCAACGCACCAATTGCGCATCAAATTGTGACCGCGATTGCGGTGTACCAAACCCCCGCAGCCGTCGCCATTGCCCCTCATTGGTGCTGACGGTCATGCTCATCACCGCATCCTGCGGTAGAACCTCCACCCCAACGGGCACCACCGCTCCCGCTCCCGGCCCCCGTGCCAAACGATAACCGAGATACCCCCCCAGGGTAAGGGCGATCGCCGTTCCCGTCGCTACCACTACATAAGGATTAAATTTCTTACCCGACAAACGCTTCATTTCGGTTCTACCCGCCTAGCCAATACAGAGACACAAGGCCTATCAATGCAGCAACCCTACAGCATCTTAGAGGATGTTTGAAAATTCCAAGCAGGTTGATCTGCGGTGTTACGCCCATGAAATCAACGGTTCAAACAACTTCTTAGAAGTCTCATCTTAACGAATGTTCCAGGGCTCCTTGGGAGATTTACCTTTAGGAAAAATCCTCCCAACTGAGACGTATATAGCCGTTATTGCATGACACTAGCCTTAAGTTTCAGACCTCCGGATTCTGCGAGAATCCGGAGGTCTGAAAGCTTAAGTAACATCTGTTTGAGATCAGCTGACGTGCTCATTTCTCCGGGCACTCTACACACTCAAAGTGAGCGTTTTTGAAGCCCACATACTGGGCAGCGCTCGAAAACATGCTAATAGCCAGTCGTGCTTATGATCAGAAGTGGCGCGGCCAGCTGTGTTGAAGCAGGAACCAACCGCGCTTTGATGAATCAGGTGTTAGCCAAAGCTGTAGTGTTTTTTAACCGCAGCCTGAATCTTCCAGGTACAAGCCATCCCAGCCGGAAAGGTTACGAGATCTCCCTTCCCCATCGGCACAGGGTCACCCCCCTCCGGTGTCACAATGACATCTCCTTCCAGAAAATAGCAGGTTTCAGCATCATCGTAGACCCAGGGAAACTCTGACACCTCTTTTTGCCAGATGGGCCAGGTGAATACACCCTGCTGCTCTAGATCGGCTGGAGCGGGTTGTCGCTCAATACGAATGGTTTGAGTGGCTTGGCTCATGGTTATGTCTCCAGATACGACATTTGAGGTTTTGGGCAAGTACGGCTGAGCCATGCTTGCCGGAGACTCAAGGTTGCTTTTGAGGATACACCGCCGCGAACAAAGCTGAGTAGTCAGCATCTACCAGTTCAGCTTGAGCACAGGCATCCTCTAAAATTTGCCGGATTCCTTCCAGGCTATCCACTCGCACTCCAGCGGCTTGGGCTTCTGCCAGGAAGAGCCGCACATCTTTCAACATGTGCCGAGTGGGGAAATTGGGATTGGCAAAGTCGCGATTCAACATCCGATCCAACTTCTTATCGAAGGTCGAAGCATAGAGCGCACTTTCGCGCAGAATTCCCATGAACGTCTCCACATCTACCCCTTGTTCCTGCACAAAGGCAAGGCTTTGGGAAAAGGCTGTCGTTAAGGAGGCAATCAGCTGATTGAGAGCCAATTTCAGGGCCGCAGCACTACCAACAGGGCCGATATGTTGCGGTTCTCCAAGATGTTGCAGGAGTGATCGCCATGTCTCAAACTGCTCTGGCGTACTGCCCACCATGATCTGCAACGTCCCTGCCTCTACCTGGGGAATGCTGCCCAAAACTGGAGCTTCCAGGTAATGACCTCCAGCCGCTTCAGTATCTGTTTGCAATGCACGACTTTCATTGGGGCCAATTGTACCCATTTGAACCAGAGTGCCCCCACTCAACTTTCCAGAGACATCCTCGGAGAACAGCAGAGAGCGGATAGCCCTGGCATCACTGACCATGAGTAAAACCGCTTCCGTTTCCTGAAAGAGGTGGGGGAGAGAGGGGGCGATCGCCACTCCCTGCGCTTGCAACGACGCTAACTTATCAGAACTCCGGTTCCAAACCATCGTCGGCACCCCAGCTGCATGAAGTCGCGCTGCCATCGGTGCCCCCATCAACCCAGTGCCTATTAGTCCAATTGTCATCGGCTCTCCCTCTCACATCTGCACTCTCAAGCCTACAGCGATCGCCTGTCATAAAGAGGAGAGGGGGATGCGTTGCATCCCCCTCTCCTCTTTATGACAGGCAAGTTTTTAAGCAAGGTGTTTTTGCAAAATCGAGCGGGGAGCTTTTCGAACCCGACAGCGAATGGTTTCATGGCCCAACCGCGTGCAAGCTTCGTAACGGTGACAGCCCGAAAAGCCGTAATACTGGCCATCCACCTCCAGCACATCAATCGGCTCCTGCTGACCAACTTCCTGAATTGACTGCATCAGGGCGATCACCTTGGCCGGGTCATTTTGCCGCAGGAAGGGGCGGCGAATTTGATTGAGAGGAATATCTTCAATACGCATAAGGAACTTCTCAGCATCTCTTCCTAAATCATACTCATAATGAGTATGAGTTGCAAAGAATGCGTGAGGTTGCCCATGTCTCTCTACGTTCAGGGCTTAGTCGTTCCTGTTGTGAGTGATGGGCTTCGCACACAACAGGAATGCACTCAACATAGAAGACATGTTTTTAAGAGCGCTGGTCTTCCAACAATTGCCGAATTTGTTGGAGTTCCACGAGAATCTCCTTCAGAATGGCGTGGGTCGTATTTTCTGTTGGCTCACGCTTCTCAATCAAGACCTGCTTAATACCCAACACATCACGGGCAAAGCGGGCGACCTCGTTGGGGTCAAACTTTAGCGGTTCATCGCGATTCTGACGCAGTTCGGGGTTAAGGCGCTTGGGGTCATACTCCATATTGAGGCGGTTGGGGTCTGTGTTGGCGTAACGGTAAACCGACGCCCGAGAGCGGTTCAAGACCCGTTGTACCGCATCAATATCCATGTATCCCTGACGATTGGTGGCGACTGTTGTGTCAGGTTCCCAATCTGTGCGGTTTGTAGCAAACGCATCCGTCATGGTGAACGTGCTGTTTGAAAGATCCTGTTCCATGGTTTAACGCATTTCAAAGCAACCAATTAGAAGATGCTGAGTCAGACTCAAAAGGAGCTGATTTTCGTGCATGTACGCACGAAAATCAACATTTCGGGCACCTCTAAAAACCTTCATTTCACTGAACGTAACAGACTTGCAGATAAGCTGCGAGATGCGAATCAGTGTGTTTAGAAACCCCAGTAACGCCGTGGCCCTGTGTCCAGATGCACCACACTTGGCATGTTGCTGTAGATGCCAATGCCGCCATTCCACCAGCCGAACACCGCGTTAGCAACCTGTCGTCCACTGAGCCCTGACACTTGAATATCAGCAGCCCGGCCAAACAGGTGTTGACTCCGGCTGGCTCCACCCACCTCGTTGTTCACTTCCGGCGGACGATACCAGGAATTAATCTGGAACGGCCGATCCAGTTGCTCTCGTGCCCGTTGCAGCTGACGGGCCAGGCCAATAATGTTTTCGGTAACGGCAACCGTAGGGGGAATGCGTGAGCCGTTCTTGGTAGCCTCGCCCCAGGTAAAGTTCCCACCCGGAATAATGGGCTGATCCGTATAGACCGTGCCATAGCTCCCCGGAAGCCGGAATCGCGTACCACTGTACTGGGGTGGTGGCGGTGCCGTCGGTGTGGGAGGCGGATAAACAATTTTGCCGCTAAATTCAACCCGAGCATGGCCCTTATAGACGTACCAGGTGCTTAAGTCGTTAACAAAGTCTTTGGGATACTTCAAGGCAAACTTGATGTGGTCGTCAAAATCACCTTGGGCATCGGCATAAGCATAAGATTGAAGAATCCAGGTGCTACCCTGGGCAACATCAACTTTTTCATTTGCCGGAAGCTGGGAGGTCTGCAGTGGGCGGCGCTTGAAGAGGGTGCTACGCGTTACTCGCAGCACAAAATCATTCGGCTCAATTTTGGGATAAACAACCTCTCCATCAAATTCCACATAGGCATGTTGGTCATACACATACCAGGTGCTACGACCATTTAGAAAATCTTCCTGGTCGTTAATAGAGATTTTGATGTGGTTGCTGAAATCACCCTGGCTGTCAGCATAAGCATAGGACTGCAAGACAAAGCGCCGACCAGCAACTACATTCACCGTTTCGCTGGGGTCCAACACAGACGTTTGCAGGGGACGTCGCTTGAAGGTTGTATCGCGTACCACCTTGAGAATTGGAAGTGATTGTTGATCCTCATGGGGATACACAATCACTCCGTCAAACTCTACCTGAGCGTTGGAGCTATGGACGAACCAGGTGTTAAAGCCCTGAATGGATTGGCCCATCAAAGCAAACTTGATGTGGCCGTCAAAGTCACCGTTAATGTCGGCGTAGGCATAGGATTGAAGCTGGTACGTCTGCCCGGCCTTAACGGCGTAGGTTTCTCGGGGCGAAAGTTCGGCGGAGGGATCTGGGCGCAGTTTAAACAGGCCGTCCCGTATGACTCGCAGAATTCGCTGCACCATTGCATTGCCTCGTCGCTAGGGTTTCCTTTTCTTGGAAAGTAGCCCAAGGAGCTATTTCCCCTTCACCTTATACACCGTCGATCGCCCAATGAACATAACATTTCGCAACAGAGACGACTAATTTTGACGGAGTAGATGGGAGACCACAGATTTCCGCTCAAAACCATAGCTGAATCCGCTCAAAGTAGAAACGTACTGAGGGAGCAGTTAATTCTCATTCTCAGGAGCTACAAGTTTTTATTGACTGTACTTTAACCTCAGTTTGGGTTAAGGGCTTTTTCGAGAGGCGCGCAAGGCGCGCCCCTCGAAAAAGCCCATTTTGTCGTGCGCTATACGCACGACAAAACGGGCTTTTGGGCTTATCCCGAATTGAGGTTACTTTATGCAGCATTTTCCGGTCTGATGAGGTTCGAGAGATGGATATGGAGCGCAGTCCCACATCCATCTCTCATGCCCCACTGGGTTATAGCTTCACAGCTCCATTGCGGCAAATAAGGATGCTACCTGACGCAAATCGACATTGCCGCCGCTGAGAATAACGCCGACTCGGCTTCCTGAAGGCACGGCATAAAAGTTCTCCAGCAAGGCTGTAGCCGCCAACCCTCCCGTCGGTTCCAACACCAACTTCATCCGCTCCCATAGGAAAAAGAGTGTGCGAAGGAGCGCTTGATCGGGCACCGCCACCATATCGGTCACATAATGCAGCACCAGCGGAAAGGTCAACTTCCCTAGAAATGGTGTGCGAGCCCCATCGGCAATCGTGTCAGGATTATGCACCGTTTGCAGAGTGCGGCTGTAGAAAGATCGGGTGGCATCGTCTCCAGCAGCAGGCTCTACCCCGACCATCCGGCAGTTTGGAGCAAGGTGGTGAGCCGCGATCGCACTTCCCGACAACAACCCACCTCCTCCACAACACACCAGCAGGTAATCCAACGGCCCCACGTCCTCTAACAATTCCTTCGCTGCCGTTCCCTGCCCCGCAATAATGTGCGGATGATCGTAGGGCGGGATGATCACAGAACCCTGCTCTGTAGCCAGTTCCTGGGCCAGGGCTTCTCGGTTTACGGAGGTGCGATCGTACAGCCGCACCTCTGCCCCATAGCCCTGAGTTGCCTGCTGTTTAACGACAGGAGCATCGTCCGGCATGATGATGGTCGTGGCGACCCCAAGTAGTTGGCCTGAAAGGGCGATCGCCTGGGCATGATTACCTGACGAAAAGGTGAGAACACCGCGTTGACGCTGTTCGGGGGTGAGTTGAGCGATCGCGTTATAAGCTCCCCGAAACTTAAATGATCCCGTCCGCTGGAAGTTTTCACACTTGAAAAATACCTCGCAGCGTGTGCGTTCATTCACCGTACGGGAGGTCATCACAGGAGTCTTGTGGGCAACACCAGATAACCGTTCTGCCGCTGCCGCTACATCAGCAAAACTGACGGGTAATTCCGCTGCATCTGCCACAAATTCAGAAGCATGAGTTGCCATCGCCTAAGTCTCCGGGTTGTATAGGGCCATGCGCTTAAAACGAGGAAGATTGTTTTTGAAAAGCCATGCAGAGTGTAGCTTTTCAAAAATTAACCTGTCCGAATCAGGTTCGTAAGGCTATATAGCGCTTTGCGTGTTGATTCAGTACGGTGGTGTAGGGCGCTTCGCACCCTACACCACCATTTTTGTACTTAACGCATTTGCACGCCGCTATATCCGGGCCGATGGAATCACTCTAGAACCCGAAAGAGGATGGGTGGCGCAACGCACCACCCATCCTCTGTTTTGGAACAATACGAGCTTTATAGAATTACGCGTTATACGCAGCCCGGATTTCCTCGATCCGCTTGCGATTCAAGCCCAAGTCAGACTGCCCCAGACGCGATGCCGATCGCACGTGCAGTGTACCCGTTTCGGCATCCGCAAAGAATTCTACATCGTCCACAAAACCCATCAATGGTGTTGTGAATTCGGCATAGAGGTAGTTTTCCGTTTGTTGGATTACTTCCGTGCGGGGCAGGTTGGTGATGACCGATTTGAGGCGGGCGATCGCCTCCGGAGCACTGTCAGTAAAGGTCAACGGTGCAACATAGTGTTCTGCATCCGCTTCAAGGCTTTGGCTACAAACACAGTTGGGAGAACCAGGGCAGGCTGCCAGCTTGCCGTCTTTGACGCCCAGGGTAGCAGGGCGAGTACCGGAAAAAGAAAACAGCGATTTCTTAGCCATGGTTTGAGCTATCAATACATCGGAAGGGGAAAGGGACAAGGGATAGGCTACGGCAGGAGCAGCCGTTCCTATAAACAGCGCAACGGCCACCAGCCATGTCATCAAAATTTTCAGCATAAACTTCTCAGAACAAACTCCAGGATGGATAACGTTGCGTTCAATGAACGTCTATAGCCATCCTATAGCGCCACATCCCACTCCTCAATGAATAGACCTCCTGCATGAATCGTTTTTTTGGGGCGTGAATCGTTGCGCGGCGGAGCCACGCAACGATTCACGCAGGAGTTCTAATACTTCTACGAAAGAGGTGCAAAGATGGCCCTTGCAGCCAGCTTTAAAACACGCCCTAATACTTTTCCAGGTAACGCTTCAATTCCTGGGCCATGCGACGTAGCCCCCGCTGTTCCTCCCTGCGAATAAATGGCAGAAAAACGCTCGATAGTGCGCCTGAAAATCTGACCCGGTGGGTATAGCGCGTCCGATTTCGCCCCACCTCCTGTAGCTCAAATCCATGCTGACAGCGAAACCCAGGAGCCGTGTAAACCCACTGCAAACTCACATCGGGTTGCACCAGCGTAATTAACGGCTCAATTTCTGTTTCTGTCTCCCGTGACTCTCGCTTCAGCCATAGCTTAACCGTCTCCCCCTGGCGAAATGGCCGTTCGGGTGAGCGATCGTATAGATACGTGTTCCAGTACAGCCAGTCGCGCTTCCGTACCAGAGCATCCCAAACCGCCGCTCGGGGCGCATTAATTTCAATCTCGGTGTAAAGGCTGGGCATAGTTAAACCAGATACTTCACATAGGCGCGATCGCACCGCGTTGTTTCTACTTCCGGGCTGGGCAAATAGCCATGCCCCTCATACAGGCGCACGGCTTCCTTCAACACACTGGCGGTTTCAATCCAGATTTGGGTATAACCGAGGTGGGCAATCACCGTCTCTAACTCCCCTAACAAAAATCGCCCCAGCCCCAGCCCCCGCGCCTCGGGCACCAGATACATCTTACGGATCTCGACCGCCTTTTCGCCCCGTTCTACCGGATAAAAGGCTGCCGTTCCCACCATACGCCCTTCTTGTTCTACCACCCAAAACTGCCCACCCGTAGCCTGGTAAGCCTGCTCCACGTTCCACACATCCCAGTCGGCCAGATGAGGTTGGCTATCCAGGCCACATTCTTTGAGAACGGTAGCAATCAGGTCAAAGGCCGTTTGGCGATCGCCCGGTTCCCAATCGCGAATCAAAAAATTTTGATAGATCGTTTTCATAAGCCTCTGCATGAGGTTCCAGAAACCCAGTCTCGGCAACGCTCAGGGTCTGAATACCTTTTATCCAACAACACATTAAGAGACTTCTACGGAAATCTCTTTAGCTGTGAATGCGGGGTTCTGGGTGCAGCGTTGCCAGTAATTCGCTCTCCACAGTAGCGAGTTCATCAAGACGGTGGTTAACCGTATCCCGATCGAAGTCAGCGATCGCTAACGTCCAATAAGCCCCATAATGCCGCGCCTCTGAAGCCATCAATCCTCGATAGAAAGCAGATAGTTCTGGGTCGGGGCAGTGGGCCGCCAGCAAACCCAACCGTTCATGGCTTCGGGCTTCAATCAGTCCGGCTACTAGCAGTAAATCCAGCATCCGCTCCGGCTCATCGCGCCGAACCTGCGCTTTCAGCCCAGCTCCATAAGGTGGAGCCGAAAGGGGAGCCAGGGGAACGCCCCGACGGTCGAGCCATTGGTTGACCCGTTCGAAGTGTTCCAGTTCTTCCTGAGCGATCGCCGTCAATGCCCGCACCAATTTCCGATGGGAGGGATAGCGAAACATCAAATTGAGGGCAACGCTGGCTGCCTTGCGTTCGCAGTGGGAATGGTCGAGTAGAACCGTATCGAGATGGGCGATCGCCTGCTCTATCCACGCCTCTGAGGTGGGCTGTTTTAGAAATTTGATCGGTTTAGGGGCCAAAGTTTCCACAGGCAAATCCAGCAACTGTTGCAAAGCAAGCGGTGCAGGTTATTAGATATAACCCAACCGCGTCTCTTCGATCTTATGCCATCCAGGTTAGAACAACGAGAGCGGCCCTGAACCTGGATGTCACTCTAGTAGGCTGCGGCCTAAGTTCGCACCCTACACAAAAACATAGGTGATGGATTTCCGCCTCAGCGTACTAGAAGCTTCATGACCATCCAATACACGAGAACTTACGCTAGCTCGCCTATGTTGGGTGCATTTTTGTTGTGTATGGGTATGAAGCACCCATACACAACAAAAATTGCGTAAGTTCTGACATAGGAGGCAGGGGAGACTGTATCCCACCTTCCTCTTGTGTATTAGACAGAACCCTCAGGTTGCGATTGGTCATCGCGACCCACTCATCCTTGGGTAATGACAAAATTATTCGAACTCAGTTGACCTGGACGAACATTTTGCACAGTGGCCAGAGTCACAAACTCCTGCCCGGTTCCCACACCGTCTCGATCAATCTGTAGACGGGTCGAAGTGCCTGCCGCTTCTAACCGAACATATTGGATGAAGCGTGCAAACGGTGTGCCTTGACGGAAACCTGCTAGCTTGAAGATCTCAGATAGATCAATTAGATCCTGACCGGCCTGGAAATCGCGGATTGTATCCCCCCCATCCTGCAACGTGTTGTACCGGAAAATGTCACGCCCTTTGCCCGCCGTTAAGACATCCGTACCCGTACCACCGTTTAGAATATCGGCTCCGTCACCCCCTAATAAGGTGTCATTGCCCGCGTTACCAAACAGGAAGTCGTTGCCAACCTCGCCATAGAGAACGTCATCCCCGGTTCCGTCGACTAGCTGGTCATTCCCCAACCCGCCATAAACAACATCATTGCCACCACTACCACTGAGCCTATCGTCACCCCCCAAGCCGAAGATGGCATCCTTACCACCCTGACCATAGAGGATGTCGTGGATTGAAGTCCCCCGGACCGTTTCATTCGCTCTACTTCCAGTAAATTTGCGACCGAGGGGCGACGTCACAAACTGGATAGCAGGCGGTTGAAGTGCCGTCACACCTCGCAGCCAGGTCATAGAGCCACCCTGAGTCAGCGCATTACCCGTCGCATCGGCAATGCCAGCACCTGCGGCTCTGAGCGTAAAGCTATAGCGACCCTGAGCTGTCGTTAAGGGCGCCAGATTACTCAGGGTATAGACAGTCCTATTGGCATTTGCCGTTAGGGTTGCCCGATCCAGGTTTAAAGCAACACCATTACGTGTCAGGCGCAAGTCGCTCTTGCCCAATCCCGTAACAGCTTCATTAAACCGAAGGAACAGTCTTCCTGTGGCTGCATCAAATCGGCCATCCTGCAGGGTTGCCGCGACCATATCGCATGAGACACTGGGTAGAGCCGTGTCCAGGGTATAAACCTCACCCGTCGTAAAGCCCCCAGCGAGAGTCTGACCTGCCGCATCAGCGATGGTTGCACCAGACAACACATCCAATCTCAGATCACCCTGCCCCGCTGTGATGTTGACCGTGACATCAATCGCATTACCCTGATTGGCAGAAACGGATGCGACAGTCGCCTGCAGATTTCCTGTTCGGTTCAGCCTGAAGTCATTGATGTTGACACCCTCTACCGCTTCACTAAAGTTGACGGTAAAGACTACGCTACTGGCCCCTGTAACAGGTGTAGTCGGAGTTTTCCGAAGGATGGAGGTTACGGTCGGAACAACGTTATCCAGGGTGTAAACCTGATCCACATCCGGTTCACCTGGCAGAAGGGCATAATCTACGGCATCGATAATGTTGTTGCTCGTCGCGAGATCCAGCCCAACGGTGCCGTTGAAGTTGGCCAGGTTCCCACCGGATACGGTGACGTCATACATCGTGCCACCAACCGGAGTGACTCCAGTAACCGTGGCACCACTTGTACCATTCACCTGAAAGTCAGTTGCATCAACATTCTGTACCACTTCACTGAAGGTCAGTCGGAAGACCAGGCTATCTGCATTAGTGGCAGATGTATTGGGAGTTTGTAGAGCGATCGCCGTCAGCTGAGGAGGTGCCGAGTCCAGCACGATATTCTTGATGCTCCCGAGGGAATTCGGGCTATCCAGCGCTGGCAGTGTGAGAACGGCATCATTCCCCGATACATCCTGAATCGAGCCACCATTCAAAGACAGGGCTGTCGTTGAGACATAGTTCAGGTCTTCACTCACATCCCCCTGGCCCACGACATATCGGAAGGTCAAAACATTCGTACCGCTGCCGGAGAAGTAATCGGCTACAGCATCGGTTGTCCCCGTTTCTAAGGCCAGACGTGGCGCACCTGCAACATTGGTCACCTCTGACATCTCCAGGGTAATGTCAATCACATCACCCACCTTGTAGCTCCCATTCGCAGCTAAGGAAGACACCCGCACCACTGTTGGCCCACTATTGTCTAACGTGTAGGTTTCATCTGTGGTGGGTTCCACCGTTGGCAGTGCGTTGCCGGCCACATCTATGATGTTTTGGCCTGGCTGCCCTGTTGCCAGGCTCAGCCCCACTGTTCCCGTGAAGGTCGCCAGGTTTCCACCCGATACCGTTACGTCATACACAGAAACCCCAATGCTCGTGACATTCGTCACCGTAGCGGTGGTTCCCCCCACGACGGCAAAATCATCGGCTGTCACGCCAGTAACCGCCTCACTAAAGCTCACGCGGTAAACCAGTGAGTCGGTACTGGTCAGTTGATCAATTGGATCTTGTCGGGTAATTGCGGTCAGTGTAGGAGCCGTCGTGTCAATGATGAGGTCCTTGTTCGCCCCCAAAGAGTTACCTGCACCTGGAGCGGGCAACGTCAGATCAGCAGCATTACCCGCAGCATCCCCAATGGTTCCACTGTTGAGAGTCAGAGCATTCGTGCTGGTGTAATCCAAATCGGGCGTGCTGTTTCCAGCTGCAACCGTATAGGTAAAGGTGAGGGTGTCAGTTCCACTGCCACTGGCATAGGTCGCGATCGCATCCGTCGTGCCGGTCTCCAGAGCAAGCTGCGGTGTCCCCGTAACGTTGACGGATTCCGAGAACTGCACCGTAATCGAGACAGTATCGCCTGTGTTGTAGCTGCCATTGTTCGTCGAGGAGCTAACACCCAGGATGGTTGGCTGCGTGTTGTCGAGGGTAAAGGTCTGATCAGTGGTCGGCTCACCCGGCAACAATGCATTAGTTGCCCCGTCGGTAATATTCTGGGTTCCTGCCAGGTTCAACCCAACGGTGCCATTGAAGCTAGCCAAGGCCGCATCCGCAACGACTACTGAGTACACGGCTCCACTGCCCGTCACACTGGTAATGCTGGCGGAGGGTATGCCGTTCACGGTAAAGTCCGACACATCGACCCCCTCTACCGCCTCGCTGAACGTCACTTTAAAGGTGAGGCTGTCAGCATTGGTAGGGCTGTCCGTCGGAGTTTGGCGCTCGATGGACAACATAGTGGGAGCGATGGTATCAACTACCAGGGCTTTGCTGCCCCCCAAAGACGTTGTTGGTGCATTCGGGGCAGGCAGAGCCAGGTTCGCATCATTGCCGGAGGTATCTTGAATGGTGCCGCCATTCAGGGTCAGGGCTGACGTACTGATGTACGTGAGGTCAGAGCTGTTTTGGCCAGCCGCAATGGTGTAGGTAAAGGTGAGTGTGTTGGTACCGTCACCCCCTGTATACTCGGCGATCGCATCCACAGTCCCCGTTTCCAGGGTCAACTGGGGTGTTCCCACCACATTCACCACCTCAGAAAACTGCACGGTCACAACAATGACATCGCCCGCATTGTATTGACCATCGGCAGTGGTGGATGTGACGCTCACCACCGTAGCAGCAGTGTTGTCCAGGGTGTAGCGTTCATCCGTGACGGCAGCAGATTCGGCAGTAGTTGGCAAAGCATTACCAGCCAGATCGGTGATGTTCTGCGCAGTAGCCAGGTTCAAGCCCACGGTGCCATTGAAGGTAGCCAAGTTGCCGCCTGCAACGGTGACATCGTAAATCGAGTTACTGATCTGAGTCACACCCGAAACAGCGGCGGTGCTAGTGCTATCCACCACAAAGTCTGCCGCATCAACCCCCTGAACATCTTCACCAAAGGTGACACGGTAGGTCAGGCTATCAGCATTCGTCGGGTTGGTTGTCGGCAGTTGGCGGGCGATCGCCGTCAGGCTAGGAGCCGTTGTATCAACGATGAGATCTTTGTTCGCCCCCAGAGAGTTAGCCGTGCCTGGTGCGGCTAGAGCCACATCGATCAGGTTGCCAGCCGCATCTCGAATGCTGCCACTATTCAAATCCAGAGCAGTCGTGTTGGCATAATCTAAATCGGCACTGGTTTCCCCGGCTCTAACGGTATATGTAAAGGTCAAGGTGTTGGTACCGCTACCACCGCTGTAGGTCGCCAATGCCCCCGTTGTACCACCCGTCGCTAGCGTCAGTCGAGGAGCACCTGTGACAGTGACTACTTCCGAAAATTCGAGCGTAATCGCAATGGTGTCACCTGCGTTGTAACGCCCATTCGCTGTCGTAGCGCTGACATTCGTAACCGTAGGCTGGATATTATCCAGATTGTAGGTTTGGTCATTAGCAGGAGCAGGTTCGACCAGCGGCAGCAGGTTGCCTGCCAGATCAGTAATATTCTGGGCGGGCGCGAGGTTGAGCCCGATGGGACCATTCACACTGGCCAAATCTCCGCCAGAAACCGTGACATCGTAAACCGTGGTTGAGCCGTTAACCGCAAGAACATTGGTGACGGTAGCGGAGGTAGAACCATTAACAACAAAGTCTGCGGTATCAATGTTGGTCACCGCTTCACTAAAGGCCACCCGGAAAACCAGGCTATCAGCATTGGTCAGCTCGACCCCCGGATTTTGGCGCACAATGGACGTCACACTGGGAGCCGTAGTATCGACGATGAGCGACTTACTGCCACCCAAAGACGTCGCGGCCCCCGGGGTTGGTAAGGTGAGATTCGCATTGTTGCCACCCGCATCCCGAATAGTGCCTCCATTCAGCATTAGGGCAACGGTACTGCGGTAGTCCAGATCAGAGCTGTTTTCTCCGGTGCCGACGGTGTAGTTAAAGGTCAGAGTGTTGGTGCCGCTGCCGCTGACGTAATCGGCGATCGCATCATTCGTTCCCGTTTCCAGAACCAACTGCGGGGTTCCCGAAACCGTCACGATTTCCGAGAAGGTAATGGTGATAGGAATCAAATCACCCGCGTTGTAACGGGTATCCGCAGCAGCAGAGGTGACGCTAGTAACCGTAGGCAGAGTATTGTCAAGGCTGTAAACCTCATTCAGGGCAGGCGGTGCGGAGGGTAACGAGTTCCCAGCCAAATCCGTGATGTTTTGCCCAGTTGCGAGGTTGAGCTGTAGATCTCCGCTGTAGTTGGCCAGGTTACCGCCAGAAATGGTTACGTCATAGACGGTATTCCCTGTTCCCTGCACAGGGGTTACGGTAGAGACTGTAGCCGTCAGCGGGTTGGGGCCCAAAGCGAAGACAACAAAGTCAGAGACATCCACCCCCAGCACCGCTTCATTGAAGGTCACCCGGTAGACCAAGCTATCAGCATTGGTAATCGGTGCCAGCGGTGTCTGTCGGGTCAAGGCAGTCAGCACAGGTGCAGCCGTATCAATGATCAGGTCCTTATTGGCTCCCAGAGAACTGGCCGTCCCAGGCGCAGGCAGGGTCAGGATAGCCACATTACCGGCCGCATCCTGAATGGTGCCAACTAAGGCTGCCGTGCTCACATACTCAAGGTCAGCGTTGGTATCTCCGGCTTGGACGGTGTAGGTGAAGACAAGGGTGTCGCTACCACTGCCACTAGCATAGGTTGCTACACGATCGGTTATCCCTGTTTCCAGCGTTAATTGGGGAATACCCGTGACCGCGACCTTCTCCGAAAACTTGACGGCAATCTGGAGAACATCTCCAGCGTTGTAGCGCCCATTTGCCGTCGGTGATGTTACATTCAGCACCGTAGGCGCGACGTTGTCGATGGTATAGAGCTGGTCGGTTGTAGGCTCCACCGTTGGCAAGGCATTGAGCGCTACATCGGTAATATTTTGTTGAGCCGCCAAGTTCAGCCCAACATCACCGTTGAAAGCGGCCAGGTTCCCCCCCGAAACGGTGACATCGTAAACCGTAGCAGAGCTTCCCACCGGAGTTACTGCTACGCTCGTCCCCGTAGCCCCTGTCACAACGAAGTCTGCCCCATCCACCCCTACCATGGTTTCGCTAAACGTTACCCGGAAGGTAACGCTGTCCAGGTTGGTGGTAGCAGCACTCGGCGTTTGCCGAATGATTGATAACAGATTGGGGGTAGTGGTATCAACAACCAAATTTTTATTGGCAGCCAGGGAGCCAGTTGCGCCAGGAGCTGCAAGGGACACGTTGGCGTTATTACCGGCCAGATCCCGAATCATGCCTCCATTCAAAGCCAGTGCTGCAGCGCTGTGGTAATCCAGATCAGCAGCAGTATCCCCGGCTTGAACAATGTAGGTAAAGGTGAGGGTGTTGCTACCGCTTCCACCGGTATAGGTGGCCAGGCGATCGCTAACACCTGTTTCTAGCGTTAACTGCGGGGTACCTGTTACATTCACGGTCTCCGAGAACTGGATTGTAATGGCAATGGACTCGCCCGCTTTATAGCTTTTATCCAACGCTGGCGAACTCACACCACTCACTGTGGGAGCTGTATTGTCGACGTTATAGGCTTGGTCAAATACCAATGGGTCGCCAGCTGGCTCGGCGACAGGCAAGGCATTACCCGCCAAGTCGGTAATATTCCGGGTACTGGATAGGTTAAGCCCAACACTTCCATTAAAGTTAGCCAGATCGCCACCTGAAACGGTCACGTTGTAAACCGTCCCGTCAGTGCCAACAGGTATCACGCTTATGACGGTTGCGGTGGTGAGCCCTCCAACTGTGAAGTCGGATATATCTACGCTTTGAACCGCTTCGCTAAAAGACACCTGGAAGGTCAGACTATCGACATTGGTTGTGTTAATAGTCGGGTTTTGCCGGGTAAAGGAAAGCAGGCTCGGTGCCGTCGTATCCACTACCAGATTCTTACTTGCCCCTAGGGAATTAACAGAATCCAATGCTGGCAAGGTCAGAGCCGCATCGTTACCAGCAACATCTTGAATGGCCCCACCGTTGCCTAATTGCAGGGAATTGATATCTACATAATTCAGATCAGCGCTGGTATCCCCGGCTGCAACGACATAGGTAAAGGTGAGAATTTTGCTGCCACTGCCACTCGTATAGTTAGCCGTTGCCCCTGTTGCACCGTTCCCCAAGAGCAGCCGTGGAGCACCCGTAACGGTAACAACTTCCGAAAATTCAACCGTAATTTGAATCAAGTCGCCTTCGTTGTAACGTCCGTTAGCGGTAGGAGACGTCAATTTAACGACGGTTGCTGAAGTATTGTCGACGGTGTAGGCCTGATTGGTAGCCGGTTGGGTTGGCAATAACGGGTTACCTGCCAGGTCAACAATATCCTGCTGAGCAGCCAAGGCAAGGCCAACCGTGCCATTAAAGTTTGTTAAACCGGCCCCACTAACCGTCACGTTGTAAACCGAAGGACTACTCCCCGGGGTTACGCTCGTGACAGTTGCTGTAGAACCTCCCGTGACGACGAAGTCGTCAATAGTTAGAAGGGGATCTGCATTCGGAAGAACATTGTTTACACCTTCATTAAAGGTCACCTGAAACACCAAGGTGTCAGCATTGGTAACGGCCCCTGCCGGAGTCTGGCGGACGAAGGAGACCAGGGTAGGAGCTGTGGTGTCGACGATGACCTCACTGGTAGAGTTGAGTGAGCCCGTAGTGCCGGGAGTTGGCAAGTTCAGCACAGCATTGTTGCCAGCCGCGTCCCGAATGGCACTGCCATTCAACATGAGAGCCGTAGTGCTTTGGTACGCGAGGTCTGGGCTGGTATTGCCAGCTTGAACCGTATAGGTAAAGAGCAGAACCTTTGGATTGGTGGCATCAACGCCGCTGTATGTGGCGATCGCATCCACCGCCCCCGTTTCTAAAATCAGTTGGGGCAGTGAAGTCGAGGACGAACCTTGCACCACCGTAATGGCTTCTGAAAACTCGACAGCCAGGGTTATTTGATCCCCGGTATTGTAGCGAGTTGGTGTGGCTGATGCAGGCACAGCAGAGACATTGACCACTGTGGCAGCAACATTATCCACGTTGTAGGTTTGGTCGTTCTCAGGAGTGGGTTCTTGGATGACGAGGGCATTACCCACGACATCACGAATGTTGCTAGTTGGCGATAAATTAATGCCAACCGTTCCAGATGGAAGATTCGTCAAGTTACCACCCGCAACCGTGATGTCATAAACACCTGGAGAACCGGCTACCGAGCTCACCCCCAGAATGCTGGCCGTTGTGCCGGTAACGACGAAGTCAGAGGGATCAACATTAATGACCGTTTCATTAAAGGTGGCCCGAAAAACCAGGACATCGGCATTTGTATTAGCACCCGCAACGGGCTGCCGCAAAAACGACACCAACGTGGGAGGCGTGTTATCCAGGCTGTATTCTTCTTCTGCCGTCAGATTTGTACTCACAAACGGCGTACCACCAGCCACGGCAGTAATATTTTGACCAGTCGCAAAGTCTAGATTGAGCGTACCGTTATAGCCTGTAATTCCAGTCACGGCAACGTTGTAAACCAAAGGCGTGACCTGGGTGACAGCAATAGAGGCTCCGGTAGTATTACCACCAGACAGCACAAAATCTGTAGGATCAACATTCTGTACGCCTTCACTGAATGTGACCTGAAATGTCACATTGTCAGCATTCGTGGAAGCGCTTGTCGGGTTAAGTCGGGCAATACTCGCTGTAGTCGCTAGCAGTCCAGAATAGTTTTCTAAAACCCCATTTTGAAAAGCTGGAGGTGCAGTGACGCTGCCGCGCTGTGTGTCTAGTACCCAGTTACCACCCTGATGGCGATGGCCGATGGGAGTACTGCTAGCCGCAATGCTAGCGCCTGTAAAGTCATAAAGCTTTTCGAGAAACTCGGCTCCAGCATCCCCAGTGGCAACATTACAGCCATAGAGCAATAACTCAGCACCAGGTACTGCGAACCATGATTTTAGTTGAGTTGCATAGCGGTCAATTGTTGCAAGATCTAGTTGAGCGGCACCCAAATACAAAATGCCAGGCGATCCATGGGAAATGATATGTAGGGCTACCGTAGTTAGCGCAATCTTTTCTCTATGGACTTGGAGAATCCGAGTAATTTGCTCAATTCCGTCTCGCTGAGGTTCAAGTATATAAACATTAGCCCCACTAGCAATACCATTTGCTAGACTCTCAGGGGCCTCAATAGAGGGGTCGATAATAACAATTGTGGAAGCAGCAGGCCGAATGTCAGAAGCGCTGCTTTGTTCGCGGATAAAGCCAGCGGTCACGGCACAATAACTCATGGTAGAACCTCGTAAAGCCGATGAATACTTCGCGACACTTCCAACGCCAATCCGAAGTATTTTTAGACACCTATAGCCTTCCCAAGCTCTACCGAAGGAATACCGTGATAATTACCTAACAAAATCTTGAAATCCCTAAACAATGGGAATTTATAGCTCTTCAAGAAATTAGTTTTCTTCTAAAAAACTCGGTATTTTTAATGAGGACATTTATAGAAACAGAAGCTCTAAAAACAACTCTTTCTATTATTTAGAAACAAAAATGTATAACTTTATTTTCAATAGAAACATCCTCACAAGAGAAATCTCACTAAGCAGCCATAAAACATCCCACTTTCTATAAAAGTAGCGTTCTTTAATAAGTTAGTGAAACACTCAGTACTTTTTCTTAGTTCCCATTTAGATATGCTAATTTTTTCGGCTAAAAATCTTTGTAGATAGTTTCCTCGGTATTTCTTCAGTCATTAGTCAGCAGGCATCATTAAACATGCAATCCAAAATGCGTATCAGCTGCACGAGTGACATAACAAATGCGCACAGCACTGTAGTTGAGTTGAGCTACTTAACCTGAGTTCGGGTTAAGGGCGTTTTCGAGTGCCGCGCGTTGCGCGGCACTCGAAAACGCTCATTTTGGCGTGCGCAAAGCGCACGCCAAAATGAGCACTTCAGCTTATCCCGAACTGAGGTTACTTACAGCATTTTTCAATTTCATGAGGTGCCGGAAAGGGATGTGGGACGATGCCCCTTACCCCTCTCCTGCGCCACATGAAATGGAAGGGAGTATAAGAACAGCTGGATCATTCATAAAAGGGAAGAGCTGGAGCTATGGCTCTAACTCCTTCCTTTCATCTAAAACATCTGCAAAGGAGCCTAACCCTGTTCAGCCCACTCAGTAGCTTCCCGTTTGGCATAAATATTTTTTAGATGCTTCTTGACTGTATCAATCGTCACAAAGAGCTTGGCCGCGATTTCGTTATAGGTCATCCCCATGCGACGCCACACCCAAACCTCTGCTTCCCGGGGGGTGAGCTTGAATTTTTTGATTTCGGCAACCGCCGCCCGCCGTACTGTTTCCTGCCGATCCTCTAGCACAATCAGAAAACACAGACCCTCCGTCTGCTCTAACTGCACCGTCTGAACGCGAACGCGGATGTCGTTACCCGGACCGGTGTAGAATTCTCCCTCCATGAGAGCAAGGCGTTCGGGAGCGATCGCCCCATCACTGGCCTTGCGCAGTAACTGGTAAAGTTGCCAGATTTCATCAGCGACAGGAGCAGTGGTAGGAGTTTCCTCTAAAAGTTTTTGGCAAATTTGATTGGCATAGGCGTTGGAAAAAACAATGTCGCCGTGGTGATTCAAAACCAGAACACCATCGGGGAAGAAGTTGACAAGGTCGTTGATTTTCATGTCTTCGTGGGGGGCTCAATGGGACAAGAAATACAGGCTCTAAGACCCGACAGCCAATGAACCGAATGCATTAGCGGCAAGCGGTACGTTGAAGAAACAGGAATTACAGGGAATCACGACGGGAATACACAGTTGGGGGCTGGCAAGCTCAAGCAATTTTTCTGATGGATATGACCCAGACTTCGTTAGAAGTGCATATAGACGATGGCATTTTCCGGAAGTGCCACGAAACTGGGATTGATGTACTTGCAAAAATTTCTACAGTGAGCCCCTATGAAATTTCGGCAAAGTTGCAGAAAGAAAAATAAGGAAGCCCTAAAGCGGGCTTCCTCAAAGCGTAATTATTACGTTCTGTTGATCAACAGGTTCATGGAAAAAAGGGGGAGCAAAGCTCCCCCTTTTTTATTGCTTAACGCTTCGCGAGCTTCTTCGACACCTTCCGGAGGCGAATAGACTCAGGAGTTACTTCTAGCAGCTCATCGGGACCGATGTACTCTAGAGCCCGTTCCAGGCTCATATCGATGGGAGCCTGAAGCTGTACCAATTCCTCACCACTGGAAGCGCGGTGGTTGGTCAGCTGCTTGGTCTTACAAACGTTGAGCTCCAGATCTTGAGGACGATTGTGCTCACCCACAATCATGCCCTTGTAGACCTTCGTACCGGGGGTAATGAAGAAAACACCCCGATCTTCAGCGTTCTTCATGGCATAGAAGGTAGCCGTGCCTTCTTCAAAGGAAATCAGCACCCCATTGCGGCGTAGTTCCATATCACCCGAGAGGGGGCGATAGTCGAAGAAGCTGTGGTTCATGATGCCTTCCCCACGGGTCATGCGCATGAAATCACCCCGGAAGCCAATCAGACCACGAGCCGGGATAACGAACTCAAGCTGAGTCCGTCCCATATCGCCAATCCGCATGTCCTGCATTTCGGCGCGACGCTGGCCCAACCGCTCGATACAGCTACCGGACGCACTTTCGGGCACGTCGAGCACGAGCATTTCATAGGGCTCGCAGGGCTGACCGCCGACTTCACGGTAAATCACCTGAGGCTGAGATACCTGGAATTCGTAGCCTTCCCGACGCATAGTTTCAATCAGGATGCCCAGGTGAAGTTCACCACGGCCTGATACAGCAAACTTGTCGGGAGAGTCGGTGGGTTCTACACGTAGAGCCACGTTGGTTTCCAGTTCGCGCATCAGGCGATCGCGCAACTGACGCGACGTAACAAACTGTCCTTCCTGACCTGCAAACGGCGAGTCATTGACCGAGAAGGTCATTTGCAGAGTCGGCTCGTCTACCTTAATCAGGGGCAGCGCTTGAGGAGAATTCGGATCGGTAACGGTCTCGCCAATGTTGGCATCTGCAAAACCAGCAACGGCAACGATATTGCCTGCCGTAGAGGAGGCAATTTCAACCCGCCGTAGACCTTCAAAGCCTAATAGCTTGGTGATTTTGCCCTTCACAATAGAACCGTCTTCCTTCATCAGAGCCGCCTGCTGCCCCATGTGGATGGTGCCGTTGTGAATCCGTCCAATAATGATGCGGCCCAGGTAATCAGAGTAGTCCAGGGTTGTGACCTGCAATTGCAGGGGCTTCTCAGGATCACCGACGGGAGCCGGAACGTGCTTCAAAATGGCGTCAAACAGAGGCTGCATATCAACGCCTTCGTCGTCCAGGTCGTTTTTAGCAAAGCCACCGAGGCCAGAAGCAAACAGGTAAGGGAAATCACACTGATCGTCATCTGCACCCAGTTCGAGAAACAGATCCAATACTTTATCGATCGCCCCAAAGGGATCGGCCTGGGGACGGTCAATCTTGTTCACGACCACAATAGGACGCAGGCCCTTTTCCAATGCTTTTTTCAGTACAAAGCGGGTCTGGGGCATGGGGCCTTCGTTGGCGTCCACAATCAGGATGCAGCCATCAACCATGCCCAGAACACGCTCCACTTCACCGCCGAAGTCAGCGTGACCCGGAGTGTCAACAATGTTGATGAGGGTTTCTTTGTAATGAACAGCGGTGTTTTTGGAAAGAATGGTAATGCCCCGCTCCCGCTCCAGGTCGTTGGAGTCCATCACGCAATCCGGAACCTCTTCCCCCTCACGAAAGGTGCCAGATTGTTTCAGCAGTGCATCAACAAGCGTAGTCTTACCGTGGTCAACGTGAGCAATAATGGCAACGTTGCGAATGGGAGAAAGCATAATAGAACCTGAATTGGGAGGGATTGGATGGGGAGGCCGAGGGGGCCTGCGACCCGGAACGCGATCGGACTCGACTCCCCGGCTGAGGAGTTCATAGAAAAATGAGTCTAAACAAACCGCAATATTTCTATATTAAGTTCACAATGGTCAATTGGGCAGGGGGAAAACCGATCGCTTATTTTATTTCCCAGGCTCCTTTAAAGAAGTCCAATTCGCATCGCATAGCGTAACGGTAAGTGGCTTCAACGGTACGGCCTGCATGAGCGTAGCGATCGGTGAGTTCAGCCAGTTGTTGAATCAATGGTTCGAAGTCACCACTACTATAAGTTTTTATCCAATTGCTATAGGGATGATCAGGAATACCCCCTACAGCTAACTCCTGGCCTAAAAATCCATAAAGCTTCATGCAGGGCAACATTGCTGCCGCCGTCATACCCACTTCTTGCCCCCATGCAGTTGCGAGTAAAAAGTCGGTGTACTGACGGGTGGCAGCACCAGGTTGCACGTCCCGCAGGTTAACTCCCCACTCTGCTGCATAGGATTGGTGCAGCTTTAACTCTTGCAGCACGCCATCTGCCAGTGCGTGAAATGTAGAGAAGCCATTCCAATCAGGAGCTTTCGCCGCTGCAACACTATAAGCGCGGGCAAAGGCTTCCAGGAAGAAGGCATCTTGCCCAACATAATAAGCAAAGATCTCGCGGGGTAGGGTGCCGTCACCAATGCCCTGGACGAAGGGATGGTCGAGGCAGGCGATCGCCAAGTCTTGATTGACGTTCCAGAGGGTATCAGCCAGGGTCATGGTTAGGGGAATGAGAGCTATCTAACAAGGATTCCCAGGTGGGGTCTGGGAAGGAGCAGGGTGAACAGGGATATAGCGAGAGCCATTTAGGTTAGGACATGAAAAGCGAGTACTTCGGTTCCCTTCTCACGTCCTAACCCAAATGGCGAAGAGGATAAGAGTGAGGCCGCTCCAGTTCTTTTGGATAGTAAATAACCTCAGTTAAGGGCATTTTCGAGTGCCGCGCGTTGCGCGGCACTCGAAAATGCCCTTAACCCGAACTCAGGTTAAATAGGGTGCAGAAGTCTCGTCGGAGGCGCGTCACCCTCCAAACCTGCTGGCTGGGGAGCAGCTCTTCGTATTTTTCGGTGTTAGAAATGCGAAAAGGGGGCCTAAAGCCCCCTTTATGTCCACAGTATGGCCAGTAATTAGTTGGCGGAAGCCTTGGCAACCAGAGGTGCTTCGGCACTGACCAGACGCTCGTAGGTGGCGCGCATCTTTAGACCAACTAGCACCTGGAAGAGACCAGAACCGTTTGCGGAACCGGGGTACTCTTTGTGCTTCAGCAGCAGCTCGGTCAGTTCACCGTAGTGCTTCACAGAGGTGTTGCTGAGGTGGCTTTCGATGTAGATCACTTCTTCCAGGCGATCGAATTGACCGTCGACTTCCAGAACGGAAACACTGTTGCCGTAGTATTCGTCGGGGCCGTAGTGGAGACGAATACCGGGGTAAGAGCAGGTCAGCTTGCGGCCGCAGGGGATCCAGTCGATGGTGGAGCCTTCGTCAAACAGGTAGGCGGGCTCGAAACCTTCGATGCCATCCTTCTGGATGAGGCGAACGCGAAGAACTTTGCGCTCGGTGTCGTTGGGGATAAGCTGGGTGGGAAGAATTTGGATAACGACGTCAGCGTATTGCTTTTGTACGTCAATGTAGGCTTCGAAGTCGGGGCGACGGGAGTTGATAGCCGCCATTACGTCTTCGTAGGTGTGGCCGCGCTCAGCCATGTCTCGCTGGATCTTCCAGGCGATTTTCACTTCGTCGTCGATGTCGAGGTAAACGCTAAAATCGAGCAGCTCACGAACGCGCTCGTCGTACATGGGGTGCAGGCCTTCGATTACCACAATGCGGTTGGGGTGAACGGTCTCAGGAGGATCGATCATGCCCGTCTCGTGGTTGTAGATAGGCTTCTCGATGGACTTGCCTTCTTTCAGAGCTTTGATTTGCTCATACATCAGATCGAAGTTGTTAGCCGCAGGGTTCAGAGCGGTGACACCGTGCTCTTTCCGCTGCTTCCGATCCAAAGAGTGGTAGTCGTCCAGACAAATGACCGTCATCATTTCCTCGCCAAACAGGTCGGCAAGACGACGGAGAAACGTGGACTTGCCGCAGCCGGAATCCCCTGCGACGCCGATGAGTACTACACGGTCGATGTGACTGGTCATAATTCCCTCAAACTACCCTACAGAAGACACAAGTTATCTGAAACGCAATACCCGCCCTACGACAAATCACCGGCAACGGCACTAAAAGACCGCATTGATCGCAACGTGACCTGTTTGTCAGGATGACGCTGGCCGGTGATGCATGACATTTAAATTTAGCAGGAATGATCCCCGTAATTAATCCAACGGAAAAACAAAGCCCGCAAAATGCTCGGGTGAATACACCTGTCGTTACTAGGTATTAATACCATCCATTATGGCTGATCCTATCAGAAGAGGGGCGATCGCTACAAGATGATCTGTCGGATTCCAGATTTTTTAAGTCCGACCTGAATGTATTCATATTAAAAGGAAGAGGGGCAATTGCTACGAAGCATGAAGAAATATCTACCTAATTCCTGAATGTAAAGAAGCTGTGAAATTGAAGCGAAAGTAACATTTCGCAACGAAAGAGGCCGATATGGTGGGGCTGGAGGGTCTGACGCCATATCTGCCCATAATTCCATCAATGATGCGTCCTCCGGCGATGCTAATCTAGATACCAGTCTGGTGATTCCACGGGCCACTGTGATAACCAGATACGCTTTTTGATCTTGAACAGCAATAGTCGGTTTATAGGGCGTCAATTAACGATGTATAGTCCAAGCGCAATGGGCAGTTCTTCTAGCTCACAGGCAGATTCTCGGCTCTTCGTCTATGAGGTCGAAGGGCTTCGGCAAACGGATGACAGTGAACCTTCTTCATCTTCCATTCGGCGGAGTGGCAGCATCTTTATTACAGTGCCCTACGCTCGGATGAATCAGGAAATGAAGCGGATTTCCCGCATGGGAGGCCGCATTGTCAGCATTCGTCCCGTATCTCCTGCTGGTGAATCGAACGGGCAGGTTGCGCCTGGGTCAGCTCCCTCCGAAGCAAGCCAGTCGCAGGGCAAACCATCCATGACGCAAGCAAGCGAAAAAACCAAGAAAGATGTTCCCGTGAACACTTACCGACCGAATGCTCCTTTTATCGGTAAGTGCATGAGTAACGAGAAGCTAGTTGGTGAAGGTGGTATCGGGATCGTTCAACACATCACCTTTGACCTCTCTGGTGGTGATCTGCGTTATCTGGAAGGCCAGAGCATTGGCATTATTCCAGACGGAATTGACGCGAAAGGCAAGCCCCACAAGCTACGCCTGTATTCCATTGCGTCGACTCGCCATGGCGACAATATGGACGACCAAACTGTTTCCCTTTGCGTTCGTCAGTTGGAGTACAAGCATCCAGAGAGCGGCGAAACCGTTTATGGTGTTTGCTCGACCTTCCTCTGCAACCTTGAGCCCGGTGCCGATGTGAAAATCACTGGCCCCGTTGGGAAGGAAATGCTGTTGCCCGATGATCCCGAAGCCAACATTATCATGATGGCGACCGGTACTGGGATTGCACCTTTCCGTGCTTACCTATGGCGCATGTTCAAGGATGCCGAGCGGGCTAAAAACCCTGAGTATCAGTTCAAAGGCTTTGCCTGGTTAATCTTTGGTGTACCGAAGACTCCAAACATCCTTTATAAGGAGGAGTTGGAGGAGATGACCCAGAAGTATCCCGACAATTTCCGTTTGACCTATGCCATCAGCCGTGAGCAGCAAAACGCTGAGGGCGGCCGGATGTATATCCAGAACCGGGTGGCTGAGCATGCGGATGAGATCTGGAACATGGTGAAGCAAGAGAAGACCCATGTGTACATCTGCGGTCTGAAAGGTATGGAAGATGGCATTGATGCAGCGATGGCTGCCGCTGCCGAGAAGGAAGGCATTGTGTGGAAGGACTACCAGCGCTCGATTAAGGAGCGTTGGCACGTAGAGACCTACTAAGCCACCTTTGCTTAAAAACAGAAAGGCTCGGCGATCGCCGAGCCTTTCTGTTTTTCTATCACTGGCTTTTTTAGTATCAGGGCTTACGCAAGTCCGCTATATCTAGAGCATTTACGCTGTGAGTGGGGTGCAGAGCACCCCACTCACAGCGTAAATGCGTAAGTCCTGAGTGTGTTACACGTACCCAACGAGGCATACGTTCTGTTGGGGTTGAAGGCCTGGCTTGGGGACGGGCTGCCCTTCCAAAAAACTCCCTCGGCAAGGAGGTTTTGCAGGGGAGGTGTTAGGTCGCTTCGCATCTGTGAGGTTTGGCTCAGGTTTGGGTTACGTCGTGTTGTGCCTGAGATTGTGGTGTCTACAGGCGTTCTAGTCTTTCGTTTAGGATGCGGCAGCGATCGCAATTCCCAACGGATAAATTCGATGTTCCTGAGCTTGAATACGCTGGTGCAGAGTTTCTACAGTATCTCCGGGAAGGATGGGAACGGCCGCCTGCACCAGAATTGGGCCGCTATCAACCTCTAGGGAAACGAGATGAACGGTACAGCCAGTGATTCTGGCACCGCTCGCTAGGGCTTGCTCGATCGCATGGGCTCCTTTGAAGGAGGGGAGCAGGCTGGGGTGAATGTTAAGCAGGCGTCCGGGAAAGGCGTCGATCAAAACCTGGGTGACAATGCGCATCCAGCCCGCCATAATCACCCAGTCAACCCCCTGGTCGTAGAAGGTTTGGGCGATCGCCCCATCCAGTGTTTCTCGACTGGGAAACTCGCGGTGGTTGAGGAGCACTTTGGAGATGCCCAGGCGATCGGCCCGTTCGGCGGCTTTGGCCTGAGGGTTGTTGTAGATAAGGCCACAAATTTCGGCGTTGAGTTCTTTTTTGGCAATGGCTTGGGCGATCGCCTCAAAGTTGCTGCCACTGCCCGATGCCAGTACCCCAAGCCGGAGGGGCGGCCCATCCCAGTGGCGCTGCCACAACTCTGAGGAGATGGGAGGGGAAAGCAAACTGCTCTCCAAGGAGGCGGACGCAGGACTGGCACTCATGGAACACTTACAAAATTCAACAAACCTCATTACTATCGCACTTCCTCATCCCATGCTGCGATAAAAACCAATGAATGTCAGCAATTCTCAGTATGGGCTTTGAAGCTGAGAGTTCGTGCCCTTCGGGCATGAACTCTCAGCTTCAAAGCCCGAAAATAGCCCGCCTTCGGCGGGCTATTTTCGGGTTGAATTCCAAAATGAGAATTGCTGAATGAATGTGTTCTGCCAGTTCTTTTCCTACAGGTGCAGGCAGCCATCATTACGTAACGAACTTAGGGTAAGTTGAAGCGCCGATTTTGGCGTGCGCTAAAATCAGCGTTTTCGTTGCCGCACGTTGCGCGGCAACGAAAACGCCCTTAACTCGAAGTCAGGGTGACAAGCTCAACAGTTAGAAATGAGGCCAGCTAACATTATCAAATCTCTACATGACTTGGGTTGAAAACGATCCCCTCTGGATGGTCTACTAAACTTGGCATGATGGTTAGGGGTTCTAAGATGCGCTCTCAAGAGATATTAGGACGGGCACGGGAAGGCGATCCAAGGGTAATTGCGGCCATTCTCAACCACACCTTAAAGCCATTGGAGGTGCATGTGCAGGCAGCACGGCGCGATCGCACTCTCCACCTAGTTTTGGAAGCTGAGCCAGCACCGGATGCTAGCCGGATGAGTGCCCTGGTCGAAAAGCTGATGCGAGAACTCAAGGCTGAAAGTCTAGAGCAAATTGTTCTGTATGGGCAGCGGGTGGGAGAGGAGTCAGTAGCATGGAAGCAAGAACTTGTGCTGAAGATAGAACCCGCCGTGAGTAGCATGACCACCACCCCGTCGGAAACCGCCCCAAGTGCTCTCGAAGCCGATTCCACTGCCCCAGAAGCTACCCCTGGAACATCCGAAAGGTCAACAAAACTCGTAGAAACCTTTGCGGTTGTTATGACTTCCACAACAACCTTGTCAGCTTCTGAAGTCGAACCAGAAGTTTCACCCGAACCCGCAGAAGCCCCTGAAGTCGAACCAGAAGCTTCACCTGAACCGGCAGAACTTGTAGAACCCTTTGCGGCTGTTGCAACCACGACAACCTTATCAGCTCCCGAAGTCGAACCAGAAGCTTTACCTGAGCTGGCAGAAGATCCTGAAGTCACACTAGAAGCATCACCTGAACCGACAGAACTTGTAGAACCCTTTGCGGCTGTTGCAACTTCTACAACAACCTCGTCAGCTCCTGAAGTCGAGCCAGAAGCTTCACCCGAACCTGCAGAAGCCCCTGAAATCGAGCTACAAGCTTCTGTTGAACCTGCACAACTTGTAGAACCTTTTGCAGCTGTTGCAACTTCTACGGCAACCTCGTCAGCCCCTGAAGTAGAAGCTTCACCTGAGCTTACAGAAGACCCTGAAGTAGAGGCAGAAGCCTCAGCTGAACCTGTACAACTTGTAGAACCTTTTGCAGCTGTTGCAACTTCTACGACAACGCTACCGTCCCCCGAAGCAGGAGTACTGGCCCGCCCCGAGGAAACTGCCCTGACAGTTGCAGAAGCTGAGACAGAAGAATTTCTTGAAGACGTTGATGACTCTATCAAGGCTCTGCTCAAAACCTTACAACGCCCAGAAGCCGTGATCCTTTTGTTCGCGCTATTGCTCGTTACCTTCTGGGAGTTTTATCTCGATCTGGCAGAAGGGGATCGTAACGAAGCTCTCACCCGCATTAGCCTGGCCCAGCGCCTACGGGTGAGCCCCAGCACTGTGAGCCGACGCAAACTACAGGAAGATTTTAGTGCTTGGAGCCAAAGCCTTGACCCAGACGGAATTAGTTGGATCTATCAGAAGGGTCGTTACTGGCCCCTGGAGAGCACTATCGTTTCTAATTAATCTGAGTTCGGCAGGGCTTACGCATTTGTGTTGTGGGTGGGGTGCTTCGCACCCCACCCACAACACAAATGCGCTACGGATAGCGGGCTTGCGT
The DNA here is from genome assembly GCF_039962325.1 of Leptolyngbya sp. PL-A3. Lineage (NCBI taxonomy): Bacteria > Bacillati > Cyanobacteriota > Cyanophyceae > Leptolyngbyales > Leptolyngbyaceae > Leptolyngbya > Leptolyngbya sp. PL-A3. The sequence goes on along the minus strand of NZ_JAMPLB010000005.1, from coordinate 116,877 downwards.
CAGTTCTGTTCGGGTTAAGTTTTTGCAGGGCAGGCAAAAAGAAGCGCTCGGGCTTATCCCGAATTGAGGTTACCTATGTTGAGGCATAGCTTGTTCTAAAAAAGCTTCGACCTGATTAGAGAAAGCTTGGCCCGCGACCTCTGCTAAGCCATTATGGCCTGCGTTCGGCACCAGCCAAAGCCGCTTGGGTTGAGGACTCGCTTCATAAAGTCTGTCGCTCATATCCGATGGAACCTGATGATCGGCCAGGCCATGAATGTAGAAAACTGGCATTTGCAAACGTTTGACCTTGCTTAGGGAATCAAAGCGTTGGGTTAGAAGCCAATTAATAGGTAGAAATCCAAACGATAGAGTGCGCTCTGCCATCTCCTGCATGGAGGTAAAGCTGCCCTGAACAATAAGCCCAGCCGCATCTGGGTGCTGGACGGCGAGATTGATGGCGATCGCCCCTCCCAAGGAGTGCCCAAACACCATCACCTGTTCTGGCTGATAGCCTAACGGCCCTGTTAAGTAGTCCCAGGCCGCTTGGGCATCTTCGTAAACCGTTTTTTCTGAGGGAAAGGCTCCTCCACTTTGCCCATAGCCCCGATAATCAATCATCAAAACTGATAATCCCAGGCGCTGAAATCGGGCCGCATGGTTTACGTTGGCACCAATATTGTCGCCATTGCCATGGAGATAGAGCAGAGCGCCTCGTTCTTGAGTTCCAGCGGGTACCCACCAACCGTGGATGCGTTCAGTGCCCTTCGCCGCTGGCACTCCAATCCATACATCCTTAAAGGCGAGGCCAACAGTGGCAGGCGTGCTTTCAATAATCGATGAGGGGAAAAAGATAAGACGGGTTTGCCGGAGGTAAAGGAGCAGGCTCAAAATGCCGTAGAGGGAGAGGGCGATCGCTAAACCTACCCCAAACCATTTCATCAATTTTGCTCTCCTGGCGTGTTTGGCCATTCATTCCTACCCATCCTGGGGGCCCAAATAGATAGTGCGCGGTACTTCTACCGCGCACTATCTATTTTGTGTTGTTTCAATCAGCTTTGACATGATTCGTGCGGGTCACGCACGAAATCCACGAAACTACCCTTCAAGTTTTGGCATGGGCTCATGCCAACGGGTGGATTGTTCATAAGCATGAGCCACGCTGAGCAGCAGGTCTTCCTGCAAGACGTTACCGATGAGCTGCAAACCAATGGGGAGACCTTGCTCATCAAAACCGCAAGGTAGGCTCAGGGCAGGCAATCCTGCCAGGTTTACAGGAATGGTCATCAGGTCAGACAAATACATGCTAATGGGATCGTCCGTCTTCTCGCCCGCCTTAAAGGCCGTGGTAGGAGAAGTGGGGCACACCAGCACATCCACCTGCTGAAACGCTTTCTCGAAGTCCTGCTTGATGAGCGTACGGACCTTCTGAGCCTTGAGATAGTAGGCGTCATAGTAACCCGCTGACAGAGCGTAAGTTCCAATCATAATCCGACGCTTCACCTCCGCTCCGAACCCTTCGGCGCGGGTCTTGGCATACATATCCAATAGATTGGAAGGATCATCGGCTCGGAAGCCATACTTCACCCCGTCATAGCGGGCCAAGTTCGCGGATGCCTCAGAGGGCGCAATGATGTAATAGGTGGGCAGCCCATACCGGAACTGTGGGCAGGAAATAACCTGAATTTCAGCGCCCAATCCCTGCAATTGCTCTACAGCTTTCGTGACGGCCTGTTCAACCACAGCGTCCAAGCCTTCACCAAAGGTTTCCTTGATGATGCCAATTCGCAATTTGCCGCGTGGCTTGAAGTCAGGACGCAGGGCAGAAGCATAATCTGGAATGTCAACTTTGAGGCTGGTAGCGTCCTGGGAGTCATAACCCGCGATCGCCCCCAACAAAATTGCAACATCCTCGACCGTACGGCCAAAGGGCCCAATTTGATCCAGTGACGAAGCGTAGGCGACTAAACCATAGCGAGACACTAGACCATAGGTGGGTTTCAAACCGACCACACCACAGAAGGAAGCTGGCTGGCGAATTGAACCACCCGTATCAGATCCCAGGGATACCACGCACTGCCCAGCCGCTACTGCTGCCGCCGAGCCACCAGACGAACCACCCGGTACCCGCTCCAGATCCCAGGGATTGGCTGTGAGCTGAAACGCTGAGTTCTCAGTGGAGCTACCCATAGCGAACTCATCCATATTGGTTTTACCCAACATGACAGCACCGGCATCCTTGAGCCGCTGGGTCACCGTGGACTCATAGGGAGGCACAAAATTTTCTAGAATCCGCGAACCACAAGTCGTCCGGATTCCCTTCGTACACATGTTGTCTTTAATGCCGATGGGAATGCCAGCCAGCGGGCCAATCGCCTCTCCAGCCGCAATCTTGGCATCCACCTGTCGGGCTTGCTCCAAAGCATAGTCAGCGGTAACCGTCAAAAAGCTATGCACTTTTGGTTCTAGCGCTTGCAATCGTTCCAGCGCCGCTTCGGCAATTTCAACCGCCGTTCGTTCCTTACGAATAAGTTGCTGGTGCAACTCGCGGATGGATGGCATCGGGGAGTTCTCCATCGGGTACATCTAACAGTAAGCAGGGGGGAAATTTTCCCATCCCTCACTGTAGACGATTTTTTGGTCAATTAAGGCAGAGTTGCGCTGAGGGCAGCAGTTCTCATGATGAGCTTCAAAGCCAAGATTGCGCGCCCGACGGGCGTGCAATCCTGGCTTTGAAGCCCGAAAACCGCGTGCCGAAGGCACGCGGTTTTCGGGCCTGATTCCATACTGAGAATTCTGCGGTGAGGAGTCGGAGACGAAATAACCTCAACTCAAATTAAATAACCTGAGTTCGGGTTAAGGGCATTTTCGAGTGCCGCGTGTTGCGCGGCACTCGAAAATGCTTATTTTGGCGTGCGCTTTGCGCACGCCAAAATAAGCACTGCAGCTTATCTCGAACTAAGGTTAAATAAGTTTCAAAATAAACCGGCTAGAAGCTTGTAGGCTATGAAGGTTTAAACCCTCCAGTCCTCCCCTGCCCCAGATTGTTTAGCAAATTTAATTCTGCGGAGGGATGTGACATTTTAAGGAATTTTGATTACCGTAAACGGTCTTGTAATGCTTTTTCAGGAAAAGTGATTAAATCTAAAGATAAGTTGGCCCTGTTGAGTCAGCCCTGGTGTGGGGTATCGAGGTAGTGGAATGCGTCATTTGTGGTGGTATCTAACAGTTACACCCCTGGCAACTTTTGGGATTTGGGCAACCAGTTTGATTGTTCCTTCGTTCCCAGTTCTGGCTCCCGTGCTAGAAACTCCGCACTCGAAAACAGTGCCGTTTCCAGAAGCCAAGTCCCTTCAAGAGCTTTATCAGATCCGCGATCGCCTTCAGGCTGACCTCGCCAAGCGTCAGCCCGTCCTGATTTCCTCCCAGACGGGTACCGCCACAGCTCCAACAGAGTTGTTAGACAGCTTACAGGCTGTCGAAATTCACATTCAAGTAGAAGAGTCGGCTAAGCAAAGCTGGAATGATGCCATTCGGTTTGCGAACCAGGCAACCGCCCTGAAATCTCAAGCTGATGATTCAGAGGAGTCTGCCAAGCAGGCTTACACCCTCTGGAAGCAAGCTATGGACTCACTGAAAGAGGTATCTAAAGATTCCTTCATGGCAGCCCAAGCCGAGGCAAAGCGGAAGGAATATGAAAATAACTATGCTGTCGCGGCCTATCGCTACGACACGGTTCGTTCCGGTTTCCTGAAAGCCATTGCCGAGAAAACGGGCATGGCCTCTCGGGTTCGTGTCACGGTCTGCAACATGCAGCGAGAATGCCGTCGCTTGCGGGGCAATGAACCTCCAGCCAGCCCAGCCAGCTTGATCAAGGTGCCTGTGGCCGTTGCCCTGATGGCAAAACTGGATGAAGAGAAGATTAACCCAGAGACCAAGATCATGGTCAGTCGGGGGAACTGGACGGAGGATGCTGGAAAGATTTGGGTCGGCTCAGAATATTCCCTGAAAAAAATCATGCTTGACATGATTAGCTACAGTGGCAATATTGCAACCAATCAGCTCATAGACTATGTCGGGCGGGACTACATCAATCAGGTGCTGCGCGATCGCGGCTACACCACCACGACCGTACGCACCAAGCTGGTAGGCCAAAGCACCTACCCCGCCAACTTGGGCACCCCTCCCAACGTCATGACCACCGACGAACTTACCGACATGATGGTGGGCATCTACAACCAGGAGCACCCTGGTGATGACTTGATTCTCGAAGGACTGGTGAACCAGTACGATTGGGAGCTCGGCTATGAAGCGGTGAAGCGTCCTGCCGTTTGGATTGGGGAGAAAACGGGGCAAAACTCTAAAGTGCTGGGTAGCACAACTGGCGTGAATATTCAGGGCGAGCGATACGTCATTACGGTTACTATCGACTACACCGCTAGCGAACCTGCCGTGAAGACCGTCATTCAAGGCGTTGTTGAATATCTCGTCAAGAACAACGGGTTTGGAGGCAACACCGCAGCACCTCCGGCTGAAGGCTAAGTTCTGTTTCATAGCGCTACGCACTATATCAGGTGTGCAGGCTTCCAACAGCGAAGTGTTCGATCGCGCCCTCCACTCCAAAGACAATCGCCCTGCGCACCAAACGCCAGCGCATCAACAGAACCCGTATGTCCACTCAGCACACTCTGGAGTTTCCCATCGTGAGGATTCCAGAGTTTGATCAGCATGTCGTGACTTCCCGTTGCCAGGAGATTGTGGTTGAGTTCCAGAGCAAGGGCGCTAATGGGGAGTAGATGCCCGGTTAGATTACGACGTAACCCTCCAGTGTTAAGGTCGCGCAATTTCAAAGTCATATCCCAACTGCTGCTGAGGGTTGTTTGAGTAGCAGCAATGAGCGCAACAGCGCTGACACGGGCCGTATGCCCCGAAAGCGTTCGCAGCAGTTCACGAGTACCCAGGTACCATAGTTTGACGAAACCCCCGGCATCACCACTCACTAAGATTTGAGAGGCGGGATCGTAGGCCAGAGACTCGATGGGATGGGTATGCCCCTGGAGCACACCGAGGGGTTGACCGGAGGGCAGTTCCCAAAGACGAATGGTTTCGTCATGACTGGCACTGATTAACAGGGAAGTATCAAGAGCGATCGCCGTCACTTTCCCCCGATGCCCCCGCAACACGTGCTGCACGTTGCCCGTGTTCACATCCCAGACCCGTAACGATTGATCCTGGCTACCGCTGACCATAGTGGCTTCATCCTGGGCGATCGCGATACAGGACACACAATGCTCGTGGCCTTCAAAGATCCGCACCATTACCCCCGTCGAGGCATCCCATCGCCGAGGGGTGCCGTCGTTGTGGGCGGTTATGATGCCATCGGGAACCAGCGCTAGCGCATTCACCTCCTGCGCCACCTCAATCGTCTGGACACACTCCCACTTCTCTGTTCCGGCATCCTGCCAAATCGCAGACCAGACAGGCTTCTTCCAACTAGCTGCCAGTTGAATCTGGGTCGGGGAAGCACCTAAGTCACGCAGAATTTCGGCAGCGGTGGCGTAGCGATCGCTCAAACTATTAGCCATCATCCGATCCAGCAGGCAAGCCAGGCTGTCGCTGATGCCCACAGCGACGGATCGCCATCGCCATTCCCCTTGGGCAGAGTCAAATAAATCGAAGGGCGATAGCCCAGTCATCAGATGCAGGCAACTAGCCCCCAGGCTGTAGAGATCGCTGGCGGTGGTAGCCTTTCCCATCAGTTGCTCAGGGGCAGCATATTCAGCGCTACCCAGAAACGTACCCGTATTACCCAGAGTGGATTGGGTGGAGAACTTCACGGCACCGAAGTCCACCAGCATTAAAGTGCCAGAGCGATCGCTCCGGCGAACCAGGTTATCGGGCTTCACATCGCGATGAATCACGAAGTGGTCGTGCAGATACTGCAACACGGGCAGCACCGTACGCAGCATCTCTCGAATTTGTGCCTCATCAAAAGTCCCCTCCTCCTGGAGCTGCCGCAGCAAACTACGCCCATCGACAAACTCCTGCACCAGGTATTGCCAGCGATCGCGCTCAAAGTAGGCCAGGACATTTGGAATTTGGGGATGCTCCGATAGCTCTGCCAGGCGTGCTGTCTGCTGTCGCAGGGCATCCGCGTCAGTGCCCATGGGAAATTCTTTTAGAACGCAGCGCGGGTCGAGGATTTGATGCGTATCCATGCCTAGAAATGTGCGGCTAGACCTTCCCTGGCCCAGCGGTTGGTAGGCACTGTAGCGATCGCCCAGCCGCAACCGTTGCCCACAGTTCTGGCAGAAGTTCGTCTTTTCTGGGTTGATGGGTTTATCGCAGCGTGGGTTGAGACAGTAAGGCATAGACTAAACCATCTGCCAAACACGTACAGTTTCATCGGGACTACCGCTCACCAACACCTGACCGTCTGGACTAAAGGCGAGGGCGCTGACGCTCCAGGCATAGGGAAGCGCAAGGGGGCGATCGCCGGTCGGCACCAGCACACCTGATTCAGTCCGCTTCAAATCCCAAAGCTTAATTCGGTTGTCTTCGCTGCCGCTAGCCAGCAAGCGGTTGTTGGGGGAAAGGGCAAGGCAGGTGACCGCATCCTGATGAGCCAGTTGCGTGTGTACAGCTTTGCCCTCGCTTAAGTTCCAAAAGCGCAGCGTGCGATCCCAACCTGTACTGATGAGGGTTAACCAATTGGAGCTGATGGCGGTAGCACTGATGCGATCGCTATGGCCCCAGAGGGTACGAATGATGCGATCGCTCCGCAGATCCCACAGCCGCAGGGTGCGATCATAGCTACCACTGATGAGGGTTTGTCCATCGGGGCTGAGCAGGAGACTGCTGATGCGATCGCGATGCTTGTGCAAATGGGCTAAAGGTTCCCCGCTCTCTTGCTCCCACAGGTTGATCAGGCCGTCGCCCCCACCACTGGCGACCAACGCTCCATTCTGGCTCAGCGCCAAGGCCGAAATCAGCCAGCCATGCTCCGGGCTCCGGCGGATTAACTTGCGCGTCTCCAAATCCCACCAACGCAGCGTGCAATCCTCGCTGCCACTGATGAGAGTACAGCCATCGGCACTAAAGGCCAGCGTGGTGATAGCCTCGGTATGACCCGCCTGAAACCGGAGCGATCGCCCACTCCAGGTGTGCATTAACGTGCCAGACTCCAGATGCCACAGCTTAATGCTACGGTCGGTGCTGCCACTGGCTAGCAGAAGACCGTCGGGACTGATGGCGATCGCCGTCACAGGCCCTGTATGCCCCTCCAGATTAAATACACACTCCCAATTGCGGCGAACAGGCTGAGACTCAACAGATTCCGCTGGAGCCAGAGTCAGATCAGGACGGCTACCCACGGCAAGAGGCACACGGCGGCCAACTCGTATGACAGGGCTGCTGGTCTGATTGAGCGCTTGCAAAACGGCTGTGGCCGAGCGAAATCGTTGGGAAGTGGGACGACGCAGAAGTTTGTTCAGCACCTGGGCAAGGCGATCGCTCACGGGCTCCGTCAGGAAATCCTGCCAAACCCAGGCATCATCACTTGCTGAATATAGATCAAAGGGATGCAGCCCCGTCATCAGGTGAATGCAGGTCACCCCTAGACTGTAGAGATCGCTAACAAATTCAGCACGGCCCATTACCTGCTCAGGAGCCGCATATCCAGCACTCCCGATGAGGGTGCCCGTACGGGCCAGCACCGTAGGGTTGGCATACTTAGAAGCGCCAAAATCCACCAGCACTAAGTCCTCTAGAGGAGCATTTGCAGACTCCTGTCGTCGGATGATGTTGGTGGGTTTGATATCACGATGAATAATTTGGTGGTCGTGCAGCGCCTGCAACACCGGCAACAAGCTGTTCAACAGATGGCGAATTTTTAGCTCACTGAAAGGTCCCGCTTCGGTCAGTTCCTGTTCTAAGGTGCGCCCCTTAATGAACTCCTGAATCAGATACTGACAACCCTCCTCCTCCAGGTAGGCGTAGAGCGTGGGGATCTGAGGATACTTGCCAATTTCCCGGAGTTGCTCTCCCTCTTGCCGGAATAGCTCAGCGGCTTTTTGGCGAGCTTCTTCGCCAGGCTGTTGCGGCAGAAATTGTTTGATGACACACAGGGGATGGCCTGGCTGCCCTTCGTCACGAGCCATAAAGGTGCGCCCAAATCCCCCCTGCCCCAGCAGCTCTAATGGATGGTAGCGATCGCCCAACCGCAGCGATCGCCCGCAAGCCATACAAAAACGGGCATCTCCTGGATTAATTGGCTGAGGACAATCAGGGTTTAGGCAATGGCTCATGGAGGGGAAACGGATAGATGGGTGGATCAATCGAGAGATAGATGGGCGAGCCAGTGGACTCCATCACTGACTCATCCACTCATTTCCCCATCCACCCATTCCCTCAAGGCAAATCTCCCAATCACGTTGGAACAAGCTCACCCGGTCGCAGCCGGGACCACTTGCCCATATCCGCTTTGAAGCTATCACAGCCCACTACGTCATACTCTTCACTGAGATCCCCTTCCTGGACGATTTGCCCATCCTCAGTCACCCGCACTTCGGGCAGCGAGTAGTTGTAGTTAATGGTAGGGTTGACCGCCTCAAAATCAGGATGGTCAGTCAAATGAGGCTGCTGGTGTAGCCCTTCCACCTCGTGATACGTGGTGCAGCGATCCACGTAATGGCAGTTAACACAGATACACATCCCGAACACCTCATAGTGCGACAATGGCGGGCATTTTTGATAATCTAGCCTAAATTTACCGATGACGGCATCAGCACCCGGTCCCTAACCTCAGGTTATGTCTTAAGCCTATGGAGGGGGATATTCTAAAGGCTGTTTTTTGGACATGCTGGATGCTTCACGGAAAGTATTTCTAACCCTGGATTGCCGGGCAGAAGCGATCGCCCAAGCCCCCCAATTGGATGTAGCAAAATGAAAAGACACCAGCAAATAATAGGGGAGGCCGTGGTAGTGATCGTGGTAGTGATTTAGAATACCGTGGCCCATTTTCCGGTATGTTTTTTGATTGGGCTTCCTGAAGCATCGCCCGTATTAACTATCGCCCTACCATCAGGCCGTAGGCCATCAAAATTTTGAATATTACTTCCCTATCATCGCTCCACTCACCCGAGATTTGGCTCCACTTCCCTCATATTCAGTCAGCGCTTTCCCCAGAAACCTGGCCGTTCAGCCTGGATTGGTTGCCACCAACCACCTGTCTTGTAGGGGGTAATGTTCGGGATGCGTTGCTGGGACGGAAAGCCGAGTACCTGGATCTAGATTTTGTGCTGGCTGAAGGTGCCGTCGCTGTTGCTGAGGCGATCGCCCGCCACTACAAAACAGGCTACGTACTACTCGACCAGGAACGTCAGATTGCTCGGGTGGTGTTTGATCGCGCTACGGTAGATTTTGCCCAGCAGGTGGGCGACTGCCTGGAGGAAGACCTGCATCGGCGTGACTTCACGGTGAATGCGATCGCTTACCACCCCCATAGCGATCGCCTGATTGATCCCCTCAGTGGGTACACCGATCTGCAACATCAGCGGATCCGCATGGTGGCTCCTGAGAACCTGAAAGAGGATCCCTTGCGCCTGCTGCGGGCCTATCGGCAGGCAGCCCAGTTAGGATTTAGTCTGGAGCCCGAAACCCAGGCAACTATTCAGGATCTCGCCCCCTTACTGGAGCGGATTGCCCCTGAACGGGTTCAGGCCGAGCTGAACTACCTGCTGGGGACCCCTAAGGGTACGTCTTTTCTGAAGATGGCCTGGCAGGATCAACTCCTGGCCTACTGGCTCCCCCATGCTACTCACGACAGCATGGAATACATCGCCGGGATCGACCGAGCCATGATTCTACTGGAGCAGCTTTGGCCCGCTCTGGCTGAAGAAGCAACCAGTTGGCCCAAAGATCAGCAAAAAGCTTCGGGCATGGGACGAAGCTGGCTACGGGTCGCAAAGCTAGTCTGCCTGACAGAACCCATTCTCGACATTGCCGAGCAAGACCTTTGGCGGTTGAAATACAGCCGCCTGGAAGTACAGGCGGCCATGACAGTGGTACGAACGCTGCCCCTGCTAGCGACTCTCACGGGGACGGCAAGCGCAGGGCAACAATACCGCTTCTTCCAGAGTGTTGGCAGCACATTTCCTGCGCTGGTGCTGGTGGCGGCTGCCCAGGGTTTAGATCTGGAGACGATCGCCCCCCTACTCAACCACTACCTGGATCCCACAGATCCAGTCGCGCACCCACAAGCGTTAATTAGCGGACGTGATTTGATGAAAGCGTTAAATCTGCGCCCCAGCCCCCAGATTGGCAAATTACTGGACGCCATTCATTTAGCCCATGCGGAGGGGGCGATCGCCAATCGCGAGGACGCCATTACCTGGGCCAGGCGCTATGCTGAGGAGGGCATTCTGCTCCCGCCCTCGGCGGATACCATCTAACCTTGTCCGACGCAGTCTTACTGCTGGTTCCAGCATCTGGAAGCCAGGGAATGGAGCAAGACTTTACTGACGTCCCCGGGCTTGGTAAGATATGAAGTTTGTGAACTTTGCGATCGTCAATTTTCTGCGCACAGCCCACTCTTCTAGATTTTTCACTGCACACCACTAGCAAACGAGGTTCGAATGGCTAAACGCCGTAACTTGAAAAAGGAAAAAGCACTGCGTAATTTAGAGTACGCCCGCAAGTTTCGGAAGCGGGGCGGCACCGGGCGCATGGGCGGCCGGAGACGGTTCCCCGGTTCAGGCGCTCAATCGGGTAGTGACGACAACCAAGAGGATATGAGCGGGAACACAGAAGGAGCAGCAGATTAAGCTCTTCAGCTTAATGCGCGGTTCCCTCATCCCCGATAGTTTTACGCCATCAATAGGGACAAAATTTTTGCCCCTATTGAGTGCAACTATCCCTCTTTACGCCCAATAGAACTGTGACTACAGAACAAAAAGAATCGAGTGGAGGCTAAGTCTCCACTCGATTCTTTTTCTATCTTTGAAATGCCTTGCATAGACAGGTCTTTCAAAAATAAGCGTCCTAACGCTGGGCGCGTAACGCTACATATCAGCGATTACAGGCGATTACAAGTAAACGTGCCTGTGACGCGAGCACTGACCCGACAAGCTTCACCTGCACGATTGCGCCATTCCGTAAATGCCGGCCCTGACGAAGACTCTGCACCCATTTCACGCGGCAGATTTGGGTTGGAGCAATAGCAAGTATAGCTGGCTTGATTGGGAGGACTTAAGCGGCGACGGAGCGTTGTCAAATTGACAGCCTGACAATTGGTGATGACATCCGATAAGGGAAGCTGGGGTGTTGCGGTAGGGTCGTCAACAAGTAGTGTTGCATTTGAGCGCCCTGAAAACCCGATGACTTCCTGGGGATACACACGAATATCCTTTAAAGCCACTTGCCCAATCGGTTGAGCCTGGCCACGGGATGCTTCTTCAAGCGATCGCATTGTCAAGGTCACGGGTGCTGCTGGGGGCGGATCGCTGGGTAGCGAGAGCATACTGGCGCTTTCTATGCGATAGGATGAGCGACCACTAATGTTGATAACCGTATTTCTCAGCGTGCCATAGCCTCGCCAGGTCACCCCACTGGCCCCCTCGGGCACCATATTCAGCTGGAGAAACCCACCCTCTGGTTGACAGTAGAGGGACATAAACCAGGGTGTTTGAGACTGGGCAGTAGCAGTATCAGTGAATCCAACCCAGATGGACAGGCTCAGCAGTAAAATGCCAACCCAGCTAAAGGCTTTTTTCATCCTGTTCTCCAGAGACGATAAGAGATATGAGTACGGATAATTGCAGTTATAGCAATCGCCATTCAGCCTGAAGCATAACTTTTCTAAATTTTTTTAGGCAAGATTCTAAAGGGTAGCGCACCATAACAACTCTTCTGCCCGGGCTCAGCCCCATAATCGCCGCCGGGGTGGCCCACCCAAACGCTCCTGCGTATCTCGTAACAGGTCTGGAATATTAAGCTGTTCCGGGCAGCGAGGAAGACACTCACCACAGTCGGTACAGCGATCGCCCCGCCGCCCCGGAAACCAGTGCCCCGCATTTTCAAACATGCCATAACGGTATTGGCCGTAGGACTGCATATCATAGGCGACCGCCAAATTCCGCAACCGTAGCACTTCAGGGATATTGATCGCCTCAGGGCAGGGAAGACAGGCATGACATTGGCTGCACTGATCTGTGCCGAGACGATCCTTCTGTTGCTCCAATCGATGAAACGCCTCCTGCTCTTCCAGGGTTAGAGGCTCCGTTTGATCCATCACAGAGCCAATGGCTTCCAATTCAGCTGGGTTTGCGGGGCCAACGCTGAGGGTGGTAATGCGGCGATCGCTCAGTAAAAAGCGATAGGTCAAATCCAGCGGGGTAAAAGGAAAACACAATTTTTCCAGGGTTTCAGGAGGCGTGTAGAGCTGCCCACCCTTATCTGCTGGAGAGATGATGAAAATGCCCATGTCTTTCTCATGGGCCAGATTAACGGCAGGATTATTCCGTTGAAAGAAGTAATAGTAATGAAGGTTAATAAAATCGAACTGATCAGTGGCGATCGCCCTCAAAATAACCTCTAGAGGGCCATGGGTTGAGAAGCCGACGTGGCGGATACGGCCATCCGCGATCGCCTGCTGTACCGCCTTCATACAGCCCTCACGTGTCTGCACCCATGCTAGATGCTCTTCCGTATTTAGACCGTGAATAGCTAAGCCGTCCAGATAATCCAGCCCTAACCGCTCCAGAGACTCGTCAATTGCTCTGGCCATACTTTCGGCATCGGGGGTGGGGGAAAGCTTTGTCGTAATCCACAGGTCACGGCGAGGTACGCCCACCCCTTGCCTCAAAGCACTTCGCAAAAACAGTTCACTTTTGCCGTAGCCTCGGGCTGTCTCCAGGTGATTGATGCCGAGAGCGATCGCCTGCTCAATCGTTTGTCGGGCCACAGCTTCAGAGGCCAGACAGCGCATTGTCCCCAGGGAAAAGACCGACAAGTCCCGATTGGTTCTGCCAAAACGGCGGTAGCGCATTCCCAAGTATGTCTCGTAGTAACTCTAAGTTTCCGTAAACATTTAAGTGTCGGCTTCCCGGCACTTAAATGTTCAGGTAGAGAACTTTTTGAAGAGACGTTAGCCCTTCAAAATAGTGTTCAGAGGATACTAGCTCTCGCTGCTAGTAGAGCGGCCCCGTTCTGCAAAGTCTGAAGGGTTCAGACCCGACAGAAAATCGCGAAATGCCCGTTGCTCGGCCTCATCCGCATCTCGATCGACGGGGATGGAGGCGTCGGCGATGACCTCTTCCATTACCCAGATGGGGCTGCGAGTACGGAGGGCAATGGCGATCGCATCGCTGGGTCGTGCATCAATTTCCTTGCGCGTTTCGCCGTGGCGAATCGTCATTACCGCAAAGAAAGTACTTTCTTGCAGAGAGTGAATAACCACCCGCTCCAAGGTCGCGTCCAGTTCATCCAGGATGTTAACCATCAAATCATGGGTGAGGGGACGAGGATGAGTCTGGTTTTCAAGCACACTGATGATGGCCCGCGCTTGATCCTGTGCTATGTAGATGGGGAGTTGCCGCCGCTCTGAAGCATCCCTCAGAAGCACAATGGGGCTGCGAGTAGCAGCCTCCAGAGCGATGCCAGCGACCTTCATTTCAATCATTGCTGAGCCTCTAAAATCCGTTATGCGGAGAAACGAAACCCGGTGATGAGTTGTAGTGTAATGGAATTAAATCTAACGTTGCAGGCTATAAAATGGCAGATTTGAACAGTCTGGTACGAGTCTAGCCCTAAGATCCGAGCGACCGTAGTGTAGAAACATACGTTGTAGGGCTGAAGAGCCAGCGCTACGGGTTAGATTCTATACATTACGTTGCTGTTCTTCGAGAAACCGGATATGAGGGGTCTGAATTCCAGTATGCCCCGAATCTAGGGTCAATCAGTAGGCTGAAATCTGAAAGTTTAACTAAAAAGTTATAACGTTAAAGCCACTCTGCGCGATCGCCCTGAGAAAAGCCTCTCCTATCGGTTACCAAAGTTATTAATTTAGTAAGGAATAGCTGTGTTTACTGGACTCATTCAGGCCATCGGACTGATTCAGCGCCACGGGGATTATGAGGTGCAGATCACCTGCCAAACAAACTCCCATGCCATTCTAGACGGAATCGCTCTGGGAGATAGCATCGCCGTCGATGGGGTGTGTCTCACCGTTTCCGAAATTTTGGAGCAGGGATTTATCGCGGCAGTTTCCCCAGAAACCTTACGGCGGACAACGCTGGAAGCGAGTTTAGGCGATCGCCCGGTCAATCTGGAAGTTTCGCTGCGGGTTGGCAGCAAGTTGGGGGGACATTTTGTCACAGGTCATGTGGATGGCCTGGGATATCTGGAATCTGCAACGAAAACCGCGACATCCTGGGAGATGAGTTTTCGGGTTTCTGACGAGCGTATTGCCCGCTATATCGTGCCCAAGGGCAGTATTGCCATCAATGGCATTAGTCTCACAGTGGCAACCTGCAATGCCGCCGGTTCCTGGTTCCAGGTCGCGGTGATTCCCGTAACCTATGCTGAGACGAACCTGGGACTGCTGCAACCGGGAGACCCGGTCAATCTAGAAGGAGACGTACTGGGCAAGTATGTTGAGAAGTTCGTTCGTATAGGACCGCTGCCCGCAAAAGGGATGGAGGCTCCCGACGAAATTCAAACAACGGCGCTCTCCGACGACTTGATGTCAGACTTTCTGGCAGAACACGGTTACTATTAGGAGCCTATCCAGAAACTCAATTTTGGGAGGGTGTGATGCATACGCACCTTTCTAAAATTGATTAATGGAAATCAGGATTTGCGTATTTGAGTGGTGTGAAAAGCACATCACTCAAATACGCTTGGTACAGTGGGCGTGCGTAAGCCCTGGAAATTGAGTTAAATGAGCGTTTATAGCGATCGCCGACGACCCAAGCACACAAAAGGAGCAGAGGCAAGCCCCCACTCCCCTTGTTAAGCTATTGCGCCAGAGTTAGCGTTTGACAACAGCAGGTACAACAACTTCGGGTAGATCGTCTTCAGATTTTGCTGCAGAAGCCGTTTCCTTAGTGGGTACCGCAGCCACAGAGGTCAAGGTTTTCTCGGATGCAACGGCAACTTCAGGAAGAACATCGGAGGCCAGCTTTCCGAAGTCAGCCAAGTCCTTTACATCGGCCGTCAAATCGAAGTTAACCATTTGTGGAGCAGGAAGCTTGGCGATCTGGAAGCCGTTAATGACCTGAGCCATAGCTCCCTGAAGGAGCTGACCTGCATCCATAGCCACCCAACCCTGAGAGGTATATTCCCGATACTCAAAGTGTAGGTGCGGGCCAGTGGAGTTTCCAGTGCTACCAACCCGACCAATCACATCGCCTTGCTGTACTACCTGCCCAGGCTGCACAAAAATTTCTGACAGGTGACCATACAGAGTCTGGGTACGGCCTTCACTATGGGTCAGGACAACCGCCAGCCCGTAGCCACCCATCCAGTCAGCACTATTGACCCGTCCAGAGAAGGCCGCCAGCACTGGGGTTCCTTGGGGCGCACCGATGTCTGTCCCCGCGTGGAACCGTTGCGTACCTGAAATGGGGTGAATACGCCAGCCGAAGGCCGAAGTAATTGTGGCCGGGATGGAAAGAGGGTAAAGCAGGCTGGTATTACCGTTCCCCAGAAAAGCAAGGGGTCGGATGGTGCGATTGTAAAAGTTCTGAACAGAAGCCGGAGTAAGGGCAAAGCCACGACCGCCCCCGCCGGAATGACCCGCGGCAGCAACAGCACGCGTCCCTCCCACCGTACGGGGGCCAGCACTACCAGCACTAGCGCCAGCACCGGCGCCTTGAGATTGCTGAGCCATTCGGGTTTGAATGGCGCGACAGACACCTGAAACACCTTGGCCGGGCTGCAATGCGGTTTCGCATCCGCTAGAGCGTTCGGTCAGGACAACCGTGGGGTGATCGCGCTCAGTTGCTCCCACTCCATAGTTAGTAGGGTCAATATAAAGTTCGCTGTAGTCTACGTTAGGACGAACAGGAGCAGCCGGGTTCGCTTCCACGACAGGAGCATCGGGTTGAGGCGCACTGGATGCCGCCGGAGCGGGGCGAACAGGTGCTTCCGCAGTCGGAGCGGGGCGAGCGGGTACCTCTGCTTCAGGAGCGGGGCGAGCAGGTGCTTCTGCTGCAGGACGAGCAGCGGGACGCTCGACGCGACGAGCCGGACGCTCAACAGGAGCAGCCGCCGGTTCGGGAGCGGGGGCGGATGCTCGAGCAGGGGCGGCAGGAGCCGGAGCAGAGAGTAATTCTTCAGCACTGGGGACGGCGATCGCTTCCCCGTCGACACCCCCTTCGGCGTAAGCCAAGCTACCACCTAAAAGGCTAATGCTGCTGGCTAGCCCAAGACTGAGGAGGAGGGAACGCTGTGTCATAGATCGAGAGGCGGGAAGTCCTGAGTTGTTTTGACGAGTCATCGCAATCCCTTCATTACTAACATTCAGTCGATTGGCGTAGATGTCCGGCAGGTTTTCCAGTTTTTCCCCTGAACGAGTCAGACTGATTGTACTGGATTTATGTCGATATATGAATTGACCCCCATCAGGGTTCATCCCGGCTTCATCTATGTGGATGATTTTTAAATGAAGCCTGCTGATTTTCACGGAAGTCGACGAAATTTCCCCTGATAAGGTTCCCCCAATGGGGTAGAAAACGATCCACATCCTGCTAGATTCATCCCGACATCTTCCTTTACATTGGTTCGGACAGTTTTCCTGAAACCCTTGATTTCGCGTGTGCTTAGCGCACGCGAAATCAAGGGTTTCAGGAGCCTTTAGAAAGTTCTGCTTAAGGGCTTTTTCGAGGGGTAGGCTTTGCATGCCCCTCAAAAACAATTACGGGTTATTCAATACACGATCCGAAGCGTGGAGTTGGATAACCCAGTTGAATCTGACCGGGCTCCAGATGGGTCTCCGCACCGGAGTGCTCTAGCCGAATGCGGAGTTGGCCGCCGGCTGCGATCCCCAGAACTGTTGCGGCTTGGCCCTCATACATAATGGACTGCCCCCGGTTGACCAATAGACGCTCGTAGTGGGAAATGAACCCAGATGTGCCAACGCTTTTCCAGAAGCAGTACCCACCCATCGCCCCTTGAAGGGCGATCGCCGCCAACATTTCTAGAGAATCAATCCCTTGCTTGCCCTGCTCGACCAACCAGGGTTCTAGCGCAATACCTGTTTCCGGTACGGGGTTCGCCCAATTCAAACCAACACCAATAACAGCGCGATGCATGCGGCCCTGCTGAATCCGGGTTTCAGTTAGAATGCCCCCTAACTTCAAACCATCCAGCACAACATCATTGATCCATTTAAGGCCCACTGGAATTTGCCAACCTTGAAGGGCAGCGGCAATACCCCAGGCACAGCAAAGGGTAAGCCCCGTTGCATCTGATGGATCCCGATCGGGGAATAGGCCCAGGGAGAGGTACAAACCTCCGGGATGGGAGTGCCAGAAGCGACCCCGCTGGCCCCGCCCAGAGTCTTGTTGGTGGGCGATAGCCACCGTTCCCTCAGGTGCCCCCTGCTCCAGCAAATCCCAGAGAATTACATTGGTGGAGGTCACCGTTTCATAGATGTGAATCTGGAACGAGGGGATGGGCTGTGGAGAAATACTGCCCAGCTGACCCACGGTTTGCTGAAGAATAGTGTTAAGTTTTGATCGATCGAGCACGACCTATCCCACCCTTATCCGATCTAGCGGTTTGTCAATTTTTTGTGGAGTTCAAGACCTCACAAAAATCTTTGTTCTTTCAGTGTCGAACACCAAACGCTTAAAAATTTCACAGAACCCTGGCTGACTCTATAGTGCTTTCCACTTTGATTCAGTCGGTGGTGGAGTTCCGGCAAACCACAAACTGCCTAACAACACAAAGCACACCGCTATAAAATCCTATGCATACTTGGACATGGCAACAATGGCAGGGGTTACCTTATCTCACCTGTAGCCTGTTGGAACCCTTCGCCCACGGCTTCTTTACCCGGCACTGTACACCCCGATTGCCCGCAGAACTCATTGACTCATTAGACCTAAATGCGCAACCATTCCGCCTACGACAGGTGCATGGCAATACGGTACTGGCCCCCTCAGAAATTCCACACCTGGAAGAACCGGAAACAGAGCTGGCCCCTGGCGATGGGCTTGTAACCGAAGCAACACAACAGGGCGTTTGGGTTTGCAGTGCAGATTGTGTGCCTGCGCTCATTGCCGATATAGAAACGGGTCAGGTGGCTGCCGTCCATGCCGGGTGGCGCGGTACGGCAGCGGCCATTGTGCCACGGGCGATCGCCCGTCTCCAACAACAGGGCAGCCAACTCGAAAACTTGCGCGTTGCCCTGGGGCCTGCCATCAATGGTTCCGTGTACCAGGTCACTACAGCGGTCGCTGCCGAGGTAGGAGCGTCCGTGGTACCTGTAGCTGCTACTAGCTCGGTAACGGGACGGTCACCCCAAGCGGTCGAAGAAGTTTTGACAGCACTCCATTCATTACCCAACTCCCCCCTGCTACCCGACTCCCAACCGGGGCGGATACGGCTGGATGTACGACAGGTCAATGTTTTGCAGTTAGAGCGGTTGGGAATTGGAGCAGAGCAGGTGGCGATCGCCCCCTATTGCACCTATCAGACTCCCGAGCACTTCTTTTCGTATCGCCGTAACCCTGAAAAGAAAGTGCAGTGGTCGGGCATTGTGAGCCGTTAAAACTCCTCTAAGATCCCTTCAACGATGAAGACGCGGCTAATGTTCTAATGCCTGCTGAAGCAAGGGATAGAACATTAGGAAGGGTTGTTTTTTCGTGCGCTTTACGAACGAAAAAACAACCCTTAGAACGGACCCCGAGCATGTCTTGAAGCTATATCGTGCCAAAAAAAGAGCACGGTATAACCGTGCTCCTGGTGAAGCAAAAACGGTGGGGTATGTCGTCGTGCGGCATACCCCACCGTGCTTAAGCTTTAGTGAATCGCTTTCCGTAATACCTGCCGCTGTTGCGGTGACAGGGAGGCAACCACCTCGCGGGCTTCGGCAGGGGTTGCAGTACGCAGCAACGCCAGCAATTCTTCAACAGACATATCCGCTGCGTTAGCCGTCATCAGTTCTACCACTTCTTCTACCTCTGGATGCTGAGCAACAGCAGGCTTCAGAGGCTCCAGAATTTCGTAGGCTTCGGGGTGGCAGGTACCGTTTTCGCAAACGTAGCCCAGCTCATGCCAGTAGAGCGTGGGCATAATCCAGCCTCGCTGCCCGATGTGCTCATCATTGATCAGGCGGGATTCGAGATATGCCTTGGGCGATTCGTAGTAGTTCACCTTGCGGGCATAGGGTACGGTGAAGCAACCAAAAGCCTTCCGGTATTCTTCAGAATCCAGAATGGCTGTGATCAGACCCTTCACCCCATGGGTCATTAAGACGTGGCAGTACTCCCGCATTTCGTTATGGTTGGCGATCGTTCGTCCAAAAAAATGCTTGAAGCAATTTTCCAGGAACTTCACATTGGACGACGGATAATAGAACGAATCGAGATAAAGGGAAGAGCATCCCAGTTCCTTCAAGAAGCGGCGAACACCAATCTTATCTTTCAGGAAATCTTTCTCCTGTTTGGCCAGTTGCTTCCGCTCATACTCGTAAGGCATCCGCTCAAGAACCTGATAATAAATTCGAGTCAGAGCCAGTTGCCGTTCTTCAACTGTGGATTGGCGGCTTACGGTGATGGGTGTGAAGTCATTCATGAGGGATCTTCCTTCCAATAGGTCGCAAATCAAATAGTGTCGGTCTTATCCCCTCGTTGCTTAAAGGTTGCTGGCACAAATCAGATGTGCAAAAGCGAACCTAATCAGCTCTGGGGCACAGGCACGAGGGTTCACGAAGGCTGTCAGTGAACGCCTACGGGATGCAAGATGCACGTCATTACGAGGTCGAGTACAGATTATTTTTCGTGCACATGCACAAGAAATAACGAGTCAAAAACCCTTTAAAGCTTTAGTTGATGGGATGCAGTGCCTTAAATTCAAGCGCTAGCGAGAACAATCACAGCCAGTGGGATGGAGGCGAACCCTGGTGTAACATCCGTACGAAGTAGAAGGATGGGGAGGCAAACCTTGTTCTAAGTTCAGATTGCCCGATGGAAAAGCGAGAGCAACAACGTGACGTATTTCTTAACGAGGCGATATAACGCTACGCACTCAGAAACAGGAAGTTGATTTTTGAAAAGCCGTGCTCTGCACAGATTTTCAAAATTAATTGTCCTAACCAGAACTGTATAGGCCGATATGATCTAACCAGGAAAGCCTAGACCTTCTCTGCCAACCAGTACCGATTTTTTCCCTGGTGTTTGGCCTGATACATGGCAAAGTCAGCTTTTTCTAGCAGTTCTCGGGGGGTCGTGCCGTCCTGAGGGAAGATGCTAATACCGAGGCTGGTGGTGACTCGGAGAGTTTGTTCTTCCAGGGCAAAGGGTTGAGTCAGGGCGTCGATTAATTTCTCAGCAACAATAAGGATGTCCTGAGTGGAAGGAATGGCGGGTAACAATACCACAAACTCGTCACCCCCAAAGCGGGCCACCATATCGCTACTGCGTAGGGAGCCAGTTAGACGCCGAGCTACCGCTTTTAACAGGAGATTCCCCATCGTATGGCCATAGGTGTCGTTAATTCCCTTAAAGCCATCCAGGTCGAGGAATAGCAGAGCTGTCAGGCGTTCTGGAGGATGGGGACGCGAGGTAATTTCGTGCAGATGGGTTTCAAAATAGTCGCGGTTGGGCAGCTCCGTCAGGCTGTCGTGGTAGGCCAGGTGCAGCAGACGATTCTCCTGCTGTCGCAGTTCATCGTTTGTGCGGATCAGCTCCTCCGCTTTGCGCCGCAATTCGACCTCGACATGCTTACGCTGGGTAATGTCGTGGATCACACCCACCAGAAAGAGGTTGCCAGCCGCATCCCGGTGGAGCGATCGCTTCGTCGCGATGTGATAAATTTTGCCCTGAGTATTGGTCAGGGCTTCTTCCGTTTCTGTCTCATCCCCTGTTCTGAAGGTGTAATCATCCTGTTCCCAGAAGCGTTGGGCTTGCTCCTGGGGAAAGATAGTGAAATCTGTCTGGTCGAGCAACTGCTGCCGTGGATAACCAACGAAGCGGCAAAACGCTTCGTTTAGCACGATCCATTGATGCTTTTGGTCCTTCACAAACACCGGGTCGGGAATGGTATTGATAACCGAGTTGAGAAACTCCTTCGATTTTTTCAGCTCCTCTTGCAAGCGTGCTGTGTGCACAATAATAGCCAGGCTCCCGCCCCAAAAAGTCAGCAGGGACGGGACTAGAGGAATCCACGACGCGAATAAAAAGGCTGTGTAGCAAAGGGCTACCAGAGCTGAAGCGATCGCCAGCAACCACAGCAGTAACCACCGGGAACGGCGCATACGCCAACTAATACCCACCCCCAGCAATGCCCAGACAATGATCCAGGTAACTTCTAAAGGTTCCGGCCAGACCCGTAGGAGCGATCGCTCATCGACGGCTGCGCTGAGTATCTGGCTGATGAGATGGCCCTGAAGCTCAACGCCAGCCATGGGATAGGCACTGCCCTGTTGCCCACGGGTGGTAGAAGTATAGAAAAAGTCTTTCAAGCTGGAGGCCGTAGAGCCAACTAGAACGACGCGATCGCGGAATAACTTCGGGTCTACAGTGCCGTCTAGTAACTTTGTTAGCGATACGCTGGCAAAGGTCTGAGGATTCTGGCGGGGTTGCGCCAGAATTTGATATCCCCCTGCATCCACACGCACATAGCCGCCACCGTTAGACCCTAGCCGCACAAACTCCTGTGATCCCAAGACGAAGTTGGTCGAGTTTTGGGAGCTGGGTTGTAGTGTGATGCCATCCGCTTCCAGGTAGCGGAGCGCTAGTTGTAGAGCAAAACTACGGTGATTCTTGCCATCCACATTCCACAGCAAGACAGAACGGCGTACTCGGCCATCGGCATCCACAATGACGTTGTTAAAGCCGATCTGCTTTTTGTCGGCCAGGGCCGTTGGGGGAGAGATACCTGGACTCGTGCTATCGGGAATTTTTTCAATGCCAATGAGATTGGGTGTGTTAGCGAAAACCTGTTCTAGCCGTTCGCGCCCCTGCCCCACCGAAATATCACGATAAATGTCTAACCCGATGGCCCGGGGTTGCTGGCTCCGAATTTCTTCTAGCACAATGGCCAGCGTCTCGTCGGAGAGGGGCCATTTGCCGACCTGTTGAATATCCTGATCGTCAATTGTCACCAGGGTAATGCGTGGATCTGCGGCCTCTGGAGGCTGTGAGCGATAGAGCCAGTCTAGAGCTGCCAATTCAAAGGGTTGCAGTATCCCCAGCATGCGGATTCCCAAAACGCAACCGGAGGCAGCGATCGCCGTTGCCCACGCACGACGAGTATGCCAAATGCGTTTTGATGCAGACGCAAAGCTAGATGAGAGAGGGTTGAACGGCATCCTCAGCCACATGTATTCAGGTTAGGGAATCAGGTTGGTGTGATGGAAAAAGCCGTATCAATCGTATGCGATGACAGACTTTTCGTTCGCCATTCAACGCTATGTTCAAAATACCCAAGATTCCTTGAAAACTAGCAGGTAGAGCTGTTGCCTTGATAGGGATTTGGGGTGAAATAAGGCAGGCTTCCGGTCATACCTCGTATTGAATCCCTATCAGGGCAATTTATCTTTAGCATCACCCGGCTAGCTAGCATTACAGGATGAAGACGCTCCTCCCATTAACCGCCTAGAGTGGATAGTGTTCTAGACGCGTAGACAGAGTGTGGTGAAAGGCGTACTTGTACCCCTTCTTCAGCCCATCCACAACAGGATTGAAATATGACTAGTACGCTGAGGCAGAAATCCATCACCTATGTTTTGTGTGGGGTGCTTCGCACCCCACACAAAAACATAGGTTGCGAACTTAGGCCGCAGCCTACTAGATAGTGTTCCCTAAGGAGGGGAAACCATGTCTGAGCGAAGATTTCTACAGCTTTCTGGGTTCACCACAGCCGAACGAATTGGGCTGACAGATCAGGTAAGCGAGGCAATTAATCGGGCAGGAGCCTGGATTACAGACTTTCATCAGTACTCGAATATCTCAATCTGCATCAACTTTGAGGTACCTGTTGCAAACTTGGCCAAGCTTGCTACAACCATGCAAGAAACGGGCCTGATTCTCAGCCAAGAGAGCCTGGCACAACTCATGCCTGCCAACGGGTTCACGCCCAAACAGACAGAGATATTTGGGACATTACAAATCACATTTGTACACAACGAACCTGATTTGTACCGAGAGATACCTGCTGTTCCAGGCTAGGAAACTCTTAATGACAGGCCCTAATCGGATGGAAGACACGCTGTTTTGTAAGAACCCTGCTCACCCACACACAAAACAAGTAACTTCACCGTGAAACACGATCGCCGTGTCAGAAGAATAAACGTTTAGAGCCTGGGCAAAATCTCCGGGAGCAGATCGGCGGGAACCATGGATAAGGCCATGTTTTGCCCACTTAAACCACTGCGGCGATAGAGAGCCCGCATGGTTTTGATAATGTGTCCCAAGGCCGTCTGCCGCAGTTGAGGTTTTTGCTGCCAACCCTGGAGAGCACTGACGTGATGATTCAAGGCCAGTTCTAGATGACGACTACAGGCCTCTGGGGCAACTCGCAGTTGAGTGTCTGTAGCCATTTGATAATGGGCCAAACCCAAATTGGCATGGCTGGCATAAAGGTCAAAGCTGAGGTTGGTGCGAGGAAGTAATTGACCAACAGCATGGAGCGCCATGTCATAGGCATGGATAGCGTTCTGCCAACACTCCAGACGTTGAGGCGCTTCTTCCAGTTGGCTGGCTAGATGCCAGTAGGCCGTCCCTAAGTTATTTTGGGTGGCGGCATGAGCGGTTAGCGAGACTTCAGGGGTGCGATATTTCAGCGCCAGTTGATAGGACTCGATCGCCCGTTGGAGCCAGTGTTGGGGCTGTTCAAACTGAGCCAGATTCCAATAGGCTGTACCCAAGTTGTTGTGAATCATCCCAAAGCTAACTGGGTCTTCCTCGGAGGTGCAGTACTCCAGGGCTTCGCCGTAGGATGCGATCGCCTCCTTCAGGTAATGGCGCGGCCGCTCCTGTTGTGCCAGGTTCCAGTAAGCCGTACCCAGGTTGTTTTGGGTTGCAGCATAGCGACTCGGATCCCGCTGTGGAGTGCGATATTCCAACACCTGCTGGTAACACTGCACGGAACGTTGCAGGTTGGCCCCGGGTTCTCGATAGCGGGCTAGATCTGTGTAAGCAGCTCCCAAATTGTTCTGGATCATCGCGACGTTTTGAGGCAGCAGTTGATCATCGAGCCGCGCCAGCCCTAATTCGTATGATTGAATAGCCTGCTGGAGATGAGATTCAGCGCCTTCGGGTTCACCCAACTGACGGGATAGCATCCAATGCAAATTCCCTAAGTCATTCAGTACATCCGGCCATAGGGGAGAGGTTTCAGACAACCAGATCAGCACCTGCTCGTATGACTGGATGCCCCCCCGCAGATTGTCTGGAGTAGGGCCTTCCTGGTCGATGCGATCGCGATAAATATCCCCCAAGGTGCGATAAGTATCAGCCAATAATGCAGGGGACGCATTCTGCCGAAGGAGTTGTTCAATGTATTCCTGGAATAGAGCAATTTGGCGATCGGCTTCCGTCTCTAACTCCGGTACATTCAGATTCAGCAGTGGGCTTTTAAGGACAGCTTCCTGGGGGTTAAGGTCGAAATCAGGAAAGGGTTCTTCCTCCTTCTGGTCAGGTATTAAATCCGTGGCCACCCCAAATTGCAGCAGTTCATCCTGAATTTCCTCGGCCTCAAACTCCAGCAACGCATCCCGGCTGTACCCGTTAGGTCCATCCTGATTTTTTTTGGCCTCAAATGCCAGCAACCCATTCTGATGCCCATTAGTCTGTTCTGGAGGATAGGGCAAACGGCTTGCCGTTTCATCAGGTAGAGCATTCGTGGCCCTTTCCTCAGGCTTCTCCTTGAGCGCAACAGCAACCGGAGGATAGGGCTCTAACTCCTTGGTCGGTTCAGATGGAAGGATGGGTGGAGGCGGAAGAATAATTGGCCCAGGTTTCACCGTTTTTTGGGATGATGGCTGCCGATTTTGGGGCTCATCAGCGGTAGGAACCGTTTGCTGTGTGCCATTAGCGCTGGCAAGAGCCACGATCTTTATAGGAGCTGCTGCCGTTAGCAATACTGCCGCTCCATTCATTTCACGATGCGTGGTATCCACTACAGTCGAGAGAGTTGCGGGTGCCGCTGCTTCGGGCTCCTCACGATGATCAAATCGAGTCCGTTCCTCCTCCAGGACGGGCCATAAATTGGATAGTGGTGGTGGGGAATCCGAAGATTCTTCGGGTGGGGAACCTCTCTCCAGGAAGTCTTGCTCAGCATCAAACTCGATAAGGGGTTTGATATCGGATACAAGATCAGGTTCGATGTTCGTGTGAGATTCACGATCAGGCTCGATCGGTAAGGCATCTGACCTGATATCCGATTCGATATGGAGCAGCGGTTTCATCTGGTGATGTGTCCCACCCTCATCCACGGTTAGAGGACGGGGTTCCCCGATAAACTCAAAAATAGCGGTGCGGCAGCGCCAAAACTCTTGAGCGGATTGAGGCAGGGTACGGAACCAGGGACGCGGCATCCAGAACAACA
Organism: Leptolyngbya sp. PL-A3; assembly: GCF_039962325.1. Lineage (NCBI taxonomy): Bacteria > Bacillati > Cyanobacteriota > Cyanophyceae > Leptolyngbyales > Leptolyngbyaceae > Leptolyngbya > Leptolyngbya sp. PL-A3. Next base: position 91,122 of record NZ_JAMPLB010000005.1, on the reverse strand, counting down.
AACTGGAATCCAACACAGGTAGCGTGCGCTCGATGCCCTGTAAGTGCGTCAGGAATTGCTGTTGAACCGTTGCAGGCTGACGAGTGAGTTGCTCAATACCCAAAAACTGAAACGCGGGGACGGGATACCGCCGTTTTCCACTCCGGGGAGGTGGGTTAAATGAAAGCCACTGGGCAATTTGTACTACAGGATTGGGCGACTGTAGATCCAGCGTGAGGGTAACCAAGCGTGGGTACTCCGGTACGCCTGCATTTACGGACATCCGGTCAGATTGGAGTGAGGCAGTCTGGAGCAGATCCTGCTGCAAACGGCTAGCAAGGCGATCGCGCAACGGCAAATCATCACACACGGCAATGAAGATTTGACGACGCAGACTCAAACTAAGAGCCAGCTTCAGCCGCAGGTAGGTCTGTTGGTTCAGCCCCACAAGATGTTGGGAGGAGGTGTCGATCACAGGAGGGGAACGATTTCAGGAAAAATACGGATGTCTTTTTCGGAATACTTAGTCTTTCCGTCTGTCTCACCGCAATTCAGGATGAGTTGGGGCTTTCGCGGGCGGATAAAGCCCAGAGAGACGGCGGCAATGCACAACCGCAATAAGAGAACCACAGGAAATCCAATGCACGAATTCTTTTTGATCTGATGAAGCACAACCTGATTCAGCTGCAATGGATTTGCTTTCCCTTTTCCACTGGAGTACCAGTGATTCCGGGAACCTCTGGACTGATGAATAACTTGAGCCTGGGCAAAAGCATTTTCGAGTGCCGCGCAACGCGTGGCACTCGAAAATGCTTTTGCCCCAACTAAGGCATCCAGAATTGGTGTATAGACCACTGGATGCGGAGTTTTAGCCATAAAAAAGAGAGCATGGAGGTGTTAGCCTCACGCTCTCTTTTTTATGGCGATGTGTAGCTTATTTTAAGCTGCACTTTGCCGATAATTCTTTAGAACAAGTGATTGAGTTATGACACGGCCACCGCAATCCAGAGCAGGCTACCAACCAAAACGGCTGCACCGATACCTAAAACCAGGTAGGTCGTTTTTTGCTTCTGAGTCGGGGGTTCAGCCTGATACATTTTGGGCTCAACCGCGAAGTTATTCAGACGACCGCCCTCTTCGGAGGTATAGCGCATATCTCAAGTCCTTTTTCTTTGCTTTTCGTAATTGTATCAAACTAGGAATGATTGCCTAAGGGGGCGATCGCAACTTCTTTCCCAAGTAGGAGTGAATTGATCAGAAACCAGGAGGTTCAAACCCATGCCAGCAAAGCAAGGTACTGATATCTTTAAAGCCAAATCACAGGACAAACTTAGCCTATAGACGTACCCGTTAGCAGACTGAACAGTTCTTTAGAAAGAATTAACTTTCTCCGAGAACAACTAACTTTTAAGAAGCAGCGATACAGAACTTTACCCGTTGATTTGTGCAACGTGTTTTGCTGACCAAGTCTAGGATCTCTAAAATGGCTGGTTCACAAGCACAATAATGTTGCAGCGATCAGGTTCTGCAGCCGGTTAAGGGGTTTCGAGAAAATGAGCGATCGCTTCCACAGCTTGAGCCATTACCTCAGGGGGTTGAACCAGGGCAAACCGCACATACCCTTCCCCAGATTTACCAAACCCGGCTCCCGGTGCCACAGCCACCCCCGTTGCTTCTACCAGGCGCGTACAGAATTCGATCGAACATTGGCTCCAGGCTTCCGGTAATTTTGCCCAAACATACATGGTGGCACTGGGTGTAGGTACAGACCAGCCCTTCTGCTGAAGCGCCTTTACTAACGCATCACGCCGCTCACGGAAGGTATTGACAGCGACTTGAACTGTATCTTGAGGGCCTTCTAGAGCGGCGATTGCCCCATTCAAGATCCCGAGATACTGATTGAAATCCACAGCCGCTTTCACCTGGCGCAAGGCTCGAATCAGCTCTGCATTGCCGATGGCATAGCCCACCCGAAACCCGCCCATGTTGTAAGACTTGGACATGGTGAAAAATTCAATGGAGACGTTTTTTTCCGGGTCAGCCTGGAGCACGGAAGAAGGCGTCTCCCCTTCAAACACCAGGTCGGCGTAAGGAAAATCATGCGCCAATACCAGGCCATACTGCTGGCAAAAAGCCACGGCTTCTTGAAAGAAGGAGAGGGGGGCGATCGCTGTCGTCGGGTTATGCGGATAGCTCAGGACCATCATCCGGGCCTGAGACAGTACGGCTTCAGGAATATCCGACAGCACGGGCAGGAAACCGTTTTCTTCCCGTAAGGGCATGGTATAAACCTGCCCACTTGCCAAGTACACCCCCCCTGAGTGGGAAGGATAGCCCGGATCTTGCAGCAGAGCAAAATCTCCTGGATTCAGCACCGCTAGCGGCAGGTGGGCCGTTCCCTCTTGGGAGCCAATGAGCGGCAACACTTCTGTTTCTGGGTCTACGGCAACGCCAAATTTTTGGGTGTACCAGCGTGCCGCAGCGTTGCGAAATGCCTGAGTGCCGTGGAACAGAAGATAGCCGTGGGTGCTGGGATCTTGAAGAGAAGCGGCGATCGCCTCCAACACATGAGGTGGTGTCGGCAGGTCTGATGACCCCAGAGAGAGGTCAACAACCGGATGGCCCGTTGATTTGGCCCGCGATTTGGCCCGGTCCATATCGGCAAAGACATTGACCTGAAGCGGTTGAAGGCGATCGGCAAATTGCATAGTTTCCCCCACAAATCATTCAACTCTCGTTTGCTGGATGATTTGTCGGGTTCAACCGCAAACCATCGTTTAAAGATGAGGCGAAAGCAAGTCCTCAATTTTCTGTTTAGGAATTGCCCCTTCGGAAGCGACAACCTGTTCTCCCTTCTGAAACAGTACCAACGCAGGGACTCCCTGCACTTTGCAGCGCGCCACTGATTCAGGGTTGGGATCTACTTCCATTTTGACAATTTTGAGGCGATCGCTATATTCTGCCGCCACTTTTTCCATAACAGGCGACATCAACCGACAGGGCCCACACCAGGGAGCCCAGAAGTAGACCAGCACGGACTGATCTGCCTGAAGCACTTCTCCTTCAAACTCTGCGTCGCTAATGACACGAACACTACCCATGCTGGAAGTCCCACTAACCATTTTAGAAATTTGATGAAATCAATAGAGATGGAATCAGGCGAAGAGCGGCCACAGCAAATGGCATGGCGAGCACCCCTGATCTAGATTAGGTCAAAACTGTAACGGAATGAAGATAATAAGGTTGTTGAGAGTTTGATTGAGAAGTTGCTTTTGGGGCACACCACGCCCCAAAAGCAACTTCTCAATTAAACTCCTTAATTTGGATCACAGATAAGGAGGTTTCTGAGAAACAATATCCCCATTTTTGGGAAAAAGGACACGGCGAAGCCGCGTCCTTTTTCCCAAAAATGGGGAAGTTCTTTTCTGGAAATCTCCTAAGCAACATGAACGGCTTAGTCAAGCCTGCAACGGTATAAAAAACTAAGCTCTACTTTCAAGGTTATTGTCTGTGCGCTTCGTGCACGAAAAATAGCACTTGTAGAAGATTTTAGGTAAATGAGAGTAATTCAATAAAATTTCAGTCATCTGTACCGCTTGCGAAGCGAGCAGCACAGATGACTGAAATTTTATTTAGTTGAGTTGAGTTACTCATGAGGTGGAAAAGTGCTGAAATCCTCGAGCCAAGTTTAATGTTTCAGATTTCGAGTTTTGATGAGTTCCCATCAAAATAACATCGTTTCCAAAAGTTATTTTTCCAATCATGTGCGTATTGGGGAGCGATCGCCCCACCTCTTCCGCTAACTCTTGCGGCAAGCACAACACCAGCTCAAAGTCTTCACCGCCGTAGAGTGACCATTCCAGAGCTTTTTCGGAAGAGAGCCATTGGGCCAAAGCGGGAGGGATGGGGATGTGCGATCGCTCCAACACGGCTCCGACGCCACTAGCCCGGCAGATTTGGAGTACAGCATCGGCTAAGCCATCGCTGCTATCCATGCCAGCGATGCGGAAGGGAGTTGGGGGCGGAATGAGAGCATCGAGGATGGAGAGGATGTCAAGCCGGGCCTGGGGCCGTTGATGAGCCTGGATGAGGAAGCGGCGATCGCCCTCATCCAACCCTTCGCCTTGCTCGGGATGCAGCAATAGCTCCAGTCCTGCACGAGAGGCTCCATGTAGCCCAGTTACCAGGATCACGTCTCCAGGTTGAGCAGCAGCACGGCGGATAACACGGCCAGGGAGAACGTCTCCGAAAGCGGCGATCGCCACAGTTAGCACAGGCGATCGGCACACATCGCCCCCCACAATACTCGTATTCCAGGGTTCTAAACAGGCAACCATACCTTTGTAGAGATCCTCGAGCCAGGAAACGGGAAGATCACCCGGAACCCCAAGGCCCACTGTGATACCCATCGGTGTAGCTCCCATGGCTGCCAGGTCTGACAAATTCGCTGCCATAGCCCGCCATCCGGCATCAAAGGGGCTGGTCGTGTGGACACCGGGAGAGGCGAGGCCCAGGCTAAAGTGAACGCCGTCCACAAGCATATCTTCAGTGACAACGAGCGATCGCCCTTCCCGCACCGATAGCACGGCCGCATCATCGCCCACGCTATCGACTGCACAGTATTGGAATAATCGGGTTAGCAAACCCTGTTCCCCAACATCACGTACCTTCAGTTCACTCATCCTCCCGCCCTACCCAGCACACATCACAAATCAAATCCCCAGTTTCATTTAGAAACCGGGGATCTTCTCAAGTCTAGAGCCTGCTTTATAAAGTTGTTTTTTCGTGCGCTTTGCGCAAAAAAGAACCTTTCCAGCAAGTTTTAGGAGGTGCCCTAGATCTATGACCTTTTAAAGAAGCCGCAGATCAGATTAAAGCTCCTAAGCTGGCTCAACCAAGTTTTCCATCCCGTTCAACACTTTAGCGGAATCAATCTTATCGCCTGGCTTGAGTTTCCCCAAAACCTCTTCGCCTTCAATCACATAGCCGAAGACTGAGTAGCGACCATCCAGCAAGTTAGCACCCGCAGGGGTCAGCTCAGGTTCAAACAGGAAGAAGAAGAACTGAGACGACCCGCCATTGACATCATCACCGGGACGGGCCATTGCCACCGTTCCATAGGCCGAGAATGGCAGCACAGGTTCTTCTAAGAAGCGGCCAGCATCTTCCAAGGTGATGCCATAGGTCGGTACATCATCGCCCTTGACCCGTACTTCCAGAGGAATAGCACGGTATTCCTTCGTTTTGGGATCGATAAAGCCTTCTGCATCTCCTGGTGGATCACCGACCTGTACCACGTAGAAATCTTCAGCACGGGTAAAGGGCAAGCCGTTATAGAAGCCCCGGTTCACTAGATCCACAAAGTTTCCAGCGGTAACGGGGGCACTGTAACCATCCGCCACCAGCACAACCCGGCCCTTGGTGGTCAAGACTTCCACAGTTGCACGGCCTTTGAGTTGGGGGAGGTTGCTATACTCTTCGGGCACCTCGTAAGGGAACGCTGGCACCATCAATTCTTCCAGGATGCCAACCATATCCAACAACTCGCTGCGCTTTTTCCAAACAGCGTCTTTGTCATCGTTCTCGACAGCGCTCCGCATGTCGTTAATCCCCATTTGTAGCTGGGTCATGAGGAAACCCGCTTCGGCACGTCGATCTTCCGGAACGCTGGCGAACAGAGCGTCTTGTTTATTGGTCAGAATCCGCTCGGCTTGGGTCAAGCTAGAGTTGATGGCAGACAGCCGTTTGCGCGTTCGCAGGGGCGTGGAGATGTCTTCCAGAACTTTTTGCAGTTGCCGCACGGGCTTATTGTCAATAGGCAGGGCGTAGCGCAACAGGGCTTTACCACTGGTAATGGCGTTGCCTGCCGGAAGGCTGCCAATGAGAACCTGGGCGGAGGCGGGCATCAAGCCCCAGCCCCATAGCCCCACTACGAGGAGGAGGGTCAGGATAGCTTGCTTGAGCCATTGTTTAAGCAGGTTGGCCATGATTCCTGGGCAAGAGTTGGGTTTACACGGTTCGATGCAGGGCATTCAGATATCGTCCTACTCGCCAACTTATTTGTAGGAGAAGGGGAACTACCCACAAATCTTAGTTTGCACCGAACTGTTCTCTGTTCAATCTTGCCATAGCCTGATCCCGCTTTCGGGATTTGGAGCATTTTGAGTTCCCCACATCTTGCATCGATGTTTAAAGAGTGTTGATTATTCATGTCCTTATACAAACCCATAGAAAGCTGCACACCTCCCATTCCGTGCGGTTTCATATAAAAACGGTATTAGGCACAAATAATCAACTTCAATGGCTTTTCAAAAATAAACCTCCTGGTTCTGCTCAATACCTTCGCCATTTTCTCAAGCTCTTGCATGCGCGACGTGTATGCAAGGTCATGTTTCAAATGTGTGAATGGGGTGAAAGGGGCACGAAGTAGCCCTTTCACCCCATTCACACGCCTAGAACACCACCCAAGGGCTTGAGAAAAATGGCGAGTATGTTGCTGTTATGGGAACCTACTGTTTTTCCATCCACTCAATACACAGACGCATTTGTTGTTGCATTGTGGTGCGATCGCTCCAAAACCGCCGCCCATGCCCCGGCAACACCCACTCAAACGAATGGTGAGATAAGCGTTTCATCGATTTCAATAACTCGCTCCAGGAATACCAGCAGGCTGACCGAAACGCGTAGAGATGCTGCAAACTTTCTGACCAGGCCAGGTGATCGCCCGTGAACAGGAATTGATCCTGATATAACAGCACCGTATGCCCTCGTGTGTGCCCCGGTACCGGGATAATGAGCAAATCTGGCTCAAGCTGTACCGGATCAAGTCCTTCTAGCTTGATTTCGACCGACGCTGTGCCGGAATTGATTTCGTCGCGGTGGAGAATGCGATCGCACCCAAAATGGTCATGAAATGCCTGGTGATCAGCCACATCATCCCGATGGGTCAGGTAAAGGTAGCGCACTCCGCCCATCTCCTCTAAGCGTTTAACCAGCGGTGCCGTGAAGCGCGGTGAGTCTACCAGTACATTCCCTTCGGGGCGTTGAATGAAATAGCTGGCAGCCCCATAGGACTGCTCGGAGTGATAGCCACAGTGGTAGACGGAATCGGCGATCGCAATAGGAAAACTTGCCTGCACCGCCTTCACATCCTGAGGCGGCTTAACGGTACCAATGGATGCGGTTGGGCAGGCTAACAACGCCTGCATAGCTGCTAATCGTTCAGCCTCGGAAACAGGCTGATGGGTTACAGCAGATTGATCACCAACGCGGCCATAGACAGTTGGAGCCATCCAACGGCAGGTATCACAATCAATGCAACTGTTGTCTACATAAATGTCCCCGTCAGTATTTTGGGGGCGGCGTTCGGCAAGACGAGCCATAGTGAAGCGAGGCTGAAGCCAGGATGAGGGGGTGGTTCGATCATAGCGACTGGATGGGTAGATAGGGTCGGTATGATAAAACATCAGACTCAAAGGGCTGTGTTCCTCGCTTCATGGGCGGCACAGCATTTTGAGCTACTTCTTCAACCGCAACAGGGCGATCGCCAACACGCCTGCTAACAATCCCCAGAAAGCAGACCCAATCCCAAACAACACGACACCGGATGCTGTGACCAGAAATGTAATCAGGGCAGGTTCCCGTTCCTCTTCGCGACTGAGGGCAGCAGCCAGGCCGTTGCCAATGGTGCCGAGAAGGGCAAGACCCGCGATCGCTAACACCAACTCCTGAGGAAAAGCGGCGAACAGGGCACCGACCGTGGCTCCAAATAAGCCAACCAGGATGTAGAAGAAGCCAGCGGCGATCGCCGCCATGTAGCGCTTATCGGGATCCTCGTGGGCTTCACGGCCCATACAGATCGCCGCTGTGATAGCGGCCAAATTCAGGGCATAGGCTCCAAACGGTGCCAGCAAAACAGTGGCAAGTCCAGTCCAGCCGATAAGGGGCGAAATGGGAACGGTGTAGTGAAATGCTCGTAGAGTTGCAACACCAGGCACATTTTGGGATGCCATCGTGACCACAAATAGGGGCAGCGATATGCCCACTAGAGCCCTCATTGAGAATTGAGGTGCAATCAATATCGGTTGTGCCCACTCAAAGGTAAGGGAATTAACCTGAAGTAACCCCTGAATTCCCGCGATCAAGACACCCAGAATCAAAGCTAAAACAACCGCATAACGAGGTTGTAAACGTCGTAATAGTAAATAAGTGACAAACATCGCGAACACCATGATGAATTGTGTTTGCATCGCCACAAACACATTCATACCAAAGCGAAGCAGAACACCCGCCAACATCCCCGAAGCAAGGGAAATTGGGATACGATTCATCATGCGCTCAAACCATCCGGTGAATCCGCACAGAGCCATGAGAAAGCCTGTGATGAGGAAAGCGGCGATCGCCTCCTGCATCGATACTCCCGCCGCCGAACTAATCAGCATTGCGGCTCCGGGCGTCGACCATGCCGTGACCACCGGCACACGATACCACAGCGACAATCCAATGGACGTCAGCCCCATGCCCAATCCTAAAGCCCACATCCAGGAAGCAATTTCGGCCGAAGATGCTCCCAAACTCTGGGCCGCCTGAAACACAATCACCGCGGAGCTGGTAAATCCCACCAACACAGTCACAAAGCCTGCAATGATCGCCGATAGGGATACATCTTTCAAGACGGAAGGTTTTGTCATCGCCATACCCCCACTCCAATACAACCCCCAGGGTCTCGGCCTGGTTGGTGTCAGCTTAAAGGGGCGATCGCTCCACAGTATTGGACAAAATTGCCCTGTTGGATTGGCCAGAAGGAGCGTTTTAGGCTCGTGTACTCAGCAGCTTAAGTTTGCCTGTGCTGGGTGATGTGAAGTGTGAAGCGCCCCACATCACCAAACATGGATTGATTTCCGCTGTGCAGTACTCGCCTAGAAATGTTGCCTGAAAAACTATTTGAAAACCTATTGATCAGGTTGTTTAAAGCTTAAGTTTGGACAGTTTTTCTAAGACCCCTGATTTTGCGTGCGCATTGCGTAGGCAAAATCAGGGGCTTTAGAAAAACTGTCCAGAGTTATTGTTACAGCATTTTCCGATCTTCTAAGGAGATTTCTGAGAAACAATATCCCCATTATTTGGAAAAAAGGCGCGGCGAAGCCGCGCCTTTTTTCCAAATAATGGGGAAGTTCTTATCTGGAAATCTCCTAATGAGGTACGAGAGAGGGATATATATGTAGCCTCTAAGCACGAAAAAGCAGCCGGACTCAGTCAGTTTTGAAGTAAGCAGGCGAACGAGTTACACCATGATACGAACAGGGAAACCTAATGGGGTGTCCAGCATAGTTACCGCTGAAGCGCTTTGCTCACATAGAACAAATCGGTTATAACCGCTTCTATCGTGAAAAATAAGATTCAATAGATACAGAAAGGTTCCCATGATTTTCTGGCTTAGCTGAGATGTAAAGAATACGTTCTGCATTTGTTGTTATCAAAATGACAGAAAAGGATCTTGTGGGAAACCAAAGCCGTCAGCACCGTGGGAAAGTCCCTCTCAGATTAATTTTGGTAGTTCCCTTTGTCCTACAAATATTTACTGTTGTGGGATTAGTTGGATATTTTTCCTTTAAAAATGGGCAGAGGGCAGTCAATACTGTTGCCGAACAACTTCAACATGAGGTAAGCGATCGCGTCAACCAACACTTAAATGATTACCTCGCCCTTCCCCATCAGTTAAATCAGTTGAATGCTGATGCGATCGATCAGGGTATCTTAAACCCTCAAAATTTAGAAGAAACGGGGCGTTATTTCTGGAAACAAGCAAAAACCTTTGAGAATATTAGTTGGATCGGCTATGCCCTAGCCGATGGTAAAGGGGCAGGAGCAGGCCGTTGGTTAGATAACCACGGTGTTGTGATTGATGAAACAATCAACAACTTAAATTACACCTATAACACTGATAGCCAGGGCAGGCGTATTCAAGCCGTTTATAAAACAGAATACGATGCCACTGCTGACGAGTGGTACATTGACACCGTCCGTCTACAGCGACCAAACTGGAGCCGAATTGCTGTATCCGAAGGGTTTGGGAATTACATTGCGGCTTCAGCAAACTATCCCCTTTATGATCGAAATCATCACCTGATAGGAGCGCTTAGTATTGACTTACTGCTAGCGAGTATCAGTGATTTTCTAAAGAGTTTAAAGGTTAGTCCATCGGGACAGATTTTTATTATTGAACGGAACGGATTGCTCATTGCCAGTTCTGAATTATCAGAACCTTATGAAATTACTGGAGACAAAATTCAACGAATTAACGTCCTCACAAGTTCTAATGACCTAATTCGCGCAACTAGCCAGCAGTTAAAATCCCAATTTGGTTCTTTCAGTACCATTAAAGCTTCTCAAGAATTGCAATTTAGAGGGAAAGCCCTTCAAGGAAGTGGCCGCAAAAAGGACAACTATTTCGTCAACGTAACCCCCTGGAAGGATCATTACGGTTTGGATTGGCTGGTGGTGATCGTGATACCAGAATCCGATTTTATGGCCACCATTCACAACAACGCACGTATGACCGTTGGGTTGTGTCTGGCAGCTTTGGCGATCGCCACTGGCATGGGGCTTCTAACATCTCGTTGGCTTGTATGTTCCATCACTCGGGTCATTCGTGCGGCCGATGCCCTTTCTCGTAATGATTGGCAGCAAGTACCCGAGGCTAATACCCAAGAAATGGCTCAACTCGCTGGAGCCTTTAACCGCATGGCAGAGCAGCTCCAGGAATCCTTCACCCAGCTGGAATACACTGCTCACCATGATCCACTAACGGGTTTACCCAATCAACGGGCTTTCCGCCTCAAGTTATTGGAAGCCATTGTTCGACGCCAACACAACTCCAACTTCTTGTTTGCTGTTTTATTTCTTGACTTGGATTACTTCAAGCTCGTCAATGATAGCCTGGGGCATTTAGCTGGAGACAAACTATTAACCATTACAGCTACTCGTTTGAAAGCATGTATTCGTCCAACAGATACTATTGCTCGATTTGGTGGTGATGAGTTTGTCATTTTGCTTGAAGATATTGCAGATGTTAATTCAGTGATTCACATCGCTGAACGCATATCCCGAGAAATCCAACATCCCTTTTATTTAGACAATAGCGAGGTCTTTATTAGTACCAGTATTGGTATCGTTCTAAGTAGTGAGCAAACGCAGCACCCAGATAGCTTTTTAAGCAATGCAGACATTGCCTTATATCGAGCCAAAGTAAAAGGTAAAGCGGCTTATGAGCTATTTGACAGCGCGATGCAAACAGAAGTTGTCGAGCGATTGCAATTAGAAACAGACCTACGCCGAGCAATCGAACGCCAGGAACTAGAAGTTTATTACCAACCAATTTTCAATATCAGAACAGGTCAGATTCTCGGTCTAGAAGCTTTGGTACGCTGGCATCATGCGACCCAGGGGCCAATTCCTCCCAACAAGTTTATCCCTGTTGCAGAAGAGACTGGATTAATTGTTGAAATTGGGATGTGGATTTTGTACCAAGCTTGCTACCAGATGCAGATTTGGCAACAACAATTTCCGAATTTTCAGAGTATGACCATGAGTGTCAACTTATCAAGCAAGCAGTTTTTACAAGTTAATTTTATAGAGCAGATTGAAAAGGTTCTGCAAAAAACAAAGCTACTGCCTGGCAACCTAAAGTTAGAAATTACAGAGAGTGTTTTTCTAAATTATGAGGATGTCACAAGAGCCAAATTTCACAAGCTTCAGGCATTAGGTGTAAAAATCAGCATTGATGATTTTGGAACCGGGTACTCTTCTCTGAGCTATCTTCATCGTTTTCCCATCAATACATTAAAAATCGATCGTTCATTTATTCAGCACCTCAATCCTCAAAACAAACACTTAGCGATTATCGAAGCAATTGTGAGTCTGGCCCACAACTTAGGAATGGACGTTATTGCTGAGGGAGTCGAGACTGAAGAACAAATTCGATATCTCGATGCAATCGGTTGTGAAAAAGCCCAGGGTCACCTATTTTCTCCTGCAGTGCCTGCGTTCGAAGTAACCACTCTTTTTCAACATCAACTGGAAGAGCTTTCACAGAGTTGAGTTGGGGATAGGGTGAAGTAACCATTTTTGCAGCGTGAAGCATATACAAAAACGGGCATTTCCGAGTTTCCTACATACGGAACTCGGAAATGCCCTTCGCAAACTCAGACTTGTTACCCTTTAACGATCGCCCCAAAATCTGCCAACACCCGAGCGTGATTGCGCAACAGTCCCAACAAGTTCAGACGATTGCGGCGCACCTTGTCATCATCGGCCATGACCAGTACGCTGGTTTCCCCATCAAAGAAATTGCTGACTGTGGGAGCGATCGCCACTAATGCATCCACCAATTTCTGATAGTTACGTTCGGCTTTCGCGGCCTGGGTCTGGGGCAACAATTGCACTAGAGAGTCATAGAATCCCTGTTCAGAGGGTTTCTCAAATAGAGAAGCCGTAACGAGCGGAGCCGGATCAAGAGCATCAAAGTCCAGATCACCCTGTTTTGCCAGCCGGGTGGAACGGTTGACCGTCTCGTAAATGGCATTGAGGGTACCATTGGCTCGGATCGATTGGAGGAAGAGGGCGCGATCACGTACATCTAACAAATCCTGCAATGCACGCTCGGTATAGGCGGGGTCGTCTCCTAACACGGCGTTGACCAGATCGTAATCAACGCCCTGCTCCTCCAGCAACGTGCGCACCCGTTGCAGGAAGAAGTCCCGTAACTGATCGCGCAGGGCTGTCACTTTCGTGGAGCCCACTAGATCCGCTGCGACGAAATCAGCAATCACTTGATCCAGCAGTTGCTCTAAATTAATAGCCAGATTCGCATCCCAGGTGATGCTGACGATTGCATTCGCGGCCCGACGGAGTGCAAAGGGGTCAGAAGATCCCGTAGGAATCATGCCCAGGCTGAAGATCCCGACCAGGGTGTCGAGGCGATCGCTCACCCCTGTCACCTGCCCCGCCAACGTCTTAGGCATCTGGTCATTGGCTCCGCGTGGCAGATAATGCTCAAAGATAGCATCCGCTACGGCAGGAGACTCGTTGCTGGCGATCGCATATTTCTGGCCCATCACCCCCTGCAATTCAGGGAACTCGCCGACCATCTGGGTCACTAAGTCTGCCTTGCAGAGCAGGGCCGCTCGTTCGACGGTGGCGCGATCGCCCTCCGACAAGTTCAGCTGACGGGCGATGTGCCCAGCAATCTGTACAATGCGCTCTACCTTCTGCCGTACCGAACCCAGATCTTCCTGGAATGTGACGGTTTCCAGCTGAGGCAAGTAATCCTCTAGAGCCTTCTTGCGATCGGCATCAAAGAAATAGCGGCCATCGGAAAGGCGAGCGCGGATAACGCGACCATTTCCCTCGGCAATAATGGTAGACTTAGCCGGATCGCCATTGGAGATGGTGATAAAGCAGGGCAGCAGTTCATGAGAGCCTTCAGCCTTCAACACTGGGAAGTAGCGCTGATGGCTTTCCATTTCCATCACCAACACTTCGGCGGGAACTTCCAAAAACTCTGGCTCAAATTTGCCAACGACAGCGGTGGGGTACTCTACCAGATCTGTCACCTCGTCCAGCAAGCCAGTATTGATCGAGGCTACACCACCTACCGTACGCGCGGCTTCCTCCGCTTGAGCCTGAATGGTTTGACGGCGCTGAGCGGGATCTGGCTCCACAAAAGCTTTACGTAAAGTTGCCAGATAGTCCGAAGCCTGAGAAATGATAACGGGTTCTGGAGATAGAACACGGTGGCCCTGGGAAAGGCGATCGCTCGTCACCACCTCCGCCCCATTTTCCAACGTCAGCGGCAGCACCTCTTCATCCCACAGTGTGACTAACCAGCGTACCGGGCGGGAGAAGCGCTGATCTCCATCGCCCCAACGCATAAATCGCTTGCCCTCCAGCCCAAAAATCCACTGGGGCACCAATTCCATCAGCAACTCTTTGACAGACCGACCCGGTATCTTCAGGGTGACAAAAATAAACTCCCCTTTATCCGTGGCCCGTGTCTCAAAATCCTCGACAGACACGCCCCGGGAACGAGCAAACCCTTCGGCTGCCTTGGTCGGCTTGCCATCCTTAAACGCCGCCTGCACCGAGGGCCCCTTCACCTCTTCTTCACGATCAGGCTGCCGCTCCGGTAAACCCTCCAGCACCAGGGCTAATCTCCGAGGCGTACCGTAGATGTGGATCGCCGATGGGTCTAGAAATTGCTCCTTTAAACTGGCAGAAATGCGCGATCGCCACTGCTGCATCGCACTGGCCACAAAACTGGCCGGCAATTCCTCGGTTCCCACCTCAAGCAAAAAAGTCGCCATAGCGCGATCGCCCAAACCATCCCAAATTTTCAACTCTCCCAGTCTATCGCAGAGGTGGGTGCGCTTCCGACTTCCTACTCCTTAGGTGGCTCAAATCCAAACACTTCGGCTTCCCGGCCAACCCACCATTCCCCAAGATTCATCAAATCTGTCTGGAGTTCGTCCAACGCCGCTATATATTCAGCATCAGACAGCTCCGCTCGTCGTTCTTGCAACTTCTTCAAACGCAGTTGCACCAGCAACCAGGGCTTCGAAATACCATCAGTCGCCTCAATAAAACGAGCCAAATCTGTACTATCCATAACCCACAAGAAGAAGGGATGGATTACAGCATAACAAACCCTTTCCCTACTCCCCGGTTCCCCGAACCCAGCAATTCTCATTTCGAAAGCAGGCCCTAAGCTACGCGCCAAAGGCACACAATTTAGGGCTTCACAGTCGAGAGTTCACGGCCTACGGGCGCGAATTCTCGACTGTGAACCATGCGCCGAATCCGGAGTGTGAGTTCATTATCAACCCCTTTCCAACTCAGCGGACGAGAGAGGAGTGTAAGATTTCGTCCCACGCTCCCCTCTGATACCTCACTCGTAGGCTGCGGCCTAAGTTTGCAACCTATGTTTTTGTGTAGGGTGCGAAGCACCCTACACAAAAACATAGGTGATGGATTTCCGCCTCAGCGTACTAGATTGGGAAATAGAGCTTAGCTCAACTACCATGTTTTCGTGATTACATTTATAGAAAAAATTAAGCTACTAATCCTTTCTCATAGGCATAGAATCATTGTACCGAAGGGAACTCAGCTGCAGTTCTGGTTGCAAAATTCAGCTTCTTACTACTCCAAACGATTGTTTAAACAGCCATTTTCAGGAATTTCATACTACGAGTGGGTAGAGATAGAAATAAGCGACTACCCCTGCCCTCAGAGTTAAATCATGAAGCGAGATTAATATTTCCGGAGCGAGATGGCGATCGCGCGAGAAATTGTGATCACTAGGTATAGAGCAACTTAGATACTGAACGCTCAGCCAACTCAAAAACAGTAAGTATAAATGCTTACACTGTTATTTTTGTGAGTTTGCCACAATCAAACACATCACACGGTCGTTCAATTCTGCCCCTTCTAAAGGAGTAAAACAAATTACATGGATCCTACCATTGGACAAATGACCTGGAGACCCGAAGGGATAGCGGAACGCTCGCTACATCTGCGTCTTGACCCTTCAGAGTCCTGGCGGCATTACAAGGAGTGCCCCGAGTACAGCCAGCCCGATCCCCCCGATTTTTCAGAAGGCTTCGCCACATTCATGCACTTGCTTAAGAACGGCTGGGAAATCATTTAGGGCACAGTAGTTCCAACCTACCTCTGAAGCTGGGTCAAGCTCAATCCGTTCTAACGCTCCCCATCCCCAATTACCTCATTACTCATACCCACTCGAACCAACCCTGAGGTATTATCAAAAAACCGGCCTTTTTTGTTAAGTTTTATTTCAGACTTGACGTCAGGTGATCGCCTGCCCGCTCGCGCAAGGAGCCTACTCATGACCTCGTCCGTTCAAACCGTTCAGTCTCTAGAGTCTTTGGTGGCGGAATATTTCCGTCAGTCTGAAGGGCATTGGGAATCCAAACGTCGCTACTACACTCTCAAAAGCGGGGAGGTACAGGAAGTCGTCAGTCAACTCACCGTCCGGGCCTTGGCTCAAGGTAGCCCCGAGCTGCGAGAACTGGCTCGTATGCATGGTCTGGAGGATGAAGCAGCCATGACCAGCGGAGCCTATACCGCTTGGGAAAGCAACTACATTGGCCCCAGCCCTAAAACCCTCAACGGTTCTACAATCTTTGGGGTAATTGGTGATGTCCTGTACCGCGATCGCGGCTTTGCTACGGGCAAGCCCATCACCGCTCATTACACGATGCGTGATCCTCGTACAATGGCGCTTCACACCGAGTACCAGGGCAGCACCTTTGAAGAAGAGATCAAGCTGATCGGCACTCAGTACCGGACCCGTCAGACTATCATCTCCCGTGCCGGAGAAGAGCAAATGATTGGGCAATATCTGGAAACTCGGATGCCCGACTAATATACTCTTCGCCATTTTGGTTAACGTCAGTTCGGGATAAGCCGAACCGCCCATTATTGTGTGCGCGACGCGCACGCAATAATGGGCTTTTTCGAGTGCTGCGCGAAGCGCGGCACTCGAAAAAGCCCTTAACCCGAACTGAGATTTGGTTAGGAAAAGAGAAGGGAGGCAAAGCCTCCCTTCTCTTTTGACGTCTAATGCTCAATTCGAATTGAGAACGTCAGCACCGTCTCATCTACACCCTTCAATTCAAGGGGGCTGAACTTAGTGATGGTGTCCTGGTCAAGGTAGTCTGCGACTGCCGCCGATACAAGGATGGAATTGGCCTCAGCCGCTTCCTGAATCCGAGCCGCAATATTGACGCTGGGGCCGATCGCCGTATAGTCGGTGCGCTCCTCACCACCAAACATACCCACGACAGCAGTACCCTGGTGGATGCCGCAGCGGAACTGCACCTGATAGTCTTCGGGAATAATGCCCCGACTCACCCACTTGGCGTTGAGCAGATCCAACGTTTTATACATTTGGCGGGCAGCGGCGATCGCTCGATGCACCTGCTCATTGGGACTAATCTCCTCAGGCGCTCCAAAGATCGCCAGAATTGCATCGCCCATAAATTTATCAACGGTGCCCCCATGCTCGAAGATAGCGTGGGTCATCTCCGTCAAATATTCGTTGAGAAGCTCAGCAACACGGCGCGATCGCAGGGTATTGGACAACTGGGTAAACCCAATAATGTCGCTAAACAACACCGTAATCATTCGGGGTTCGGGCCGAAGATCCAGCGCTAATTCCCCCGCGGCTGCCCGTTCGACCAGGGAAGGCGGAAGGAAACGCTTGAGTACCGACTCAGTGAGGTAGGAATTCAGCTCCGCTACCCGTCGTTCGTTTTCCTTCAGAGCCAGCAGGTTTCGCACCTCTGCCAACAGTTCCCGCGCATTGAACGGTTTGGAAAGGTAACCATCAGCTCCCTTTTCGACCCCCTCAATACGAGTCTCTTCATCCGCTTTGGCAGTTACTAGAATGACAGGCGTGCCCTTCAGCGCCTCATTGTGACGAATCCACTGAATCATCTCCAGACCTGACACCATCGGCATCATCAAATCTGTCACGATCAAGTTGGGGATTTCTGTTTGTGCAACTTCCAGCCCTTCAGCACCATTCCGGGCTGTTAGCACTGTGTAACCGGCCTGTTGCAAAATACTCGACACGTAGGTTCGCATGTCGGTGTTGTCGTCCACCACCAAAATGCGAATTCCCTCTGAAGGCGAGAATGCTCGGGCATTAGCCAGCTCCATTGGTACCGCGCCCACCTCCGCCAGCTTGCCCAGGCCGTCTACGGCAGTCTCAACCTCGACATCGGCCAGTTCGACCATCGCGCGGCTATGCTCAATCTCGGCGGGCACTTCAATCACCTGATCTAGGGGCAGGTGCGAAAAACCTGTCTGCACCCAGATGGTAAACGTGGAGCCTTCTCCATAGGTGGAATCGACAGAAACGCGGCCTCCATGAAGCTCCACCAACTCCTTAACTAGAGACAAGCCTAGCCCTGTACCCTCATAGCTACGATTTGTAGAGCCATCTGCCTGCCGGAAGCGCTCGAACAGATAAGGAATTTGGTCTTCACGAATACCAATGCCTGTGTCCTGCACCTTAATCTGGCAATGCTCTCCACGAGGATACACGCTAACGCTGATGGTGCCACCACTAGGGGTGAACTTCATAGCGTTGGAAAGCAGGTTGTAAAGCACCTTATCAAAGCGCTCTAGATCCAGATAAACCGGAGGGCAGTCTCGCAGATTTGTGTTGAGCTGGATGTGTTTGCGATCGCAATAGGGTCGGAAGGAATCGACAATGTGCACCACAAAATCCAGCAGATTGCAGGGGCGGAAGCTGGGCTGCATCCGCCCAGCATCCAGTCGCTGCAAATCGAGCAGTTGGTTAACCAGGCGCAACAAGCGGCGAGAATTGCGTAGAGCAATGTCGGCCTGCTCATAGCTCAACCCCTGGCCCTGACTAACCGCAGACTCTAACGGGCCAATGGTCAGGGTGAGCGGCGTCCGAAACTCGTGAGAAATATTCTGGAAGAACTCAGTTTTTTGCCGATCCAGCTCCAATAACTGCTCGGCTTGTTGCCGTGTTTTCTGATAAAGGCGCGATTGTTGAACGGCGATCGCGGCCTGTACCGCCACCGCCTGAGCCAAGTCCACCTCCTCAGGTTTCCAGTGGCGAGGCTCGTGGGCCTGCCGCAGGGAAATGCTGCCAATAATCCGACCATCAGCCAGGAGAGGCACCACCAGGAGAGCACGAGCGGGCGATCGCAACGGCAAATCTGGAGTATTTAACTCTGGATGTTCATCCAGGTCGTCGATGATTACCGGAGACTGAGTTGCCAGCAGGTGCTGCAATACTGGGTTTCCTTCAATGGGAACCATAGACTGCGGCAGAGCATGCTGACGGGTATCTTCCGCTCCACGATTCAGCCCCCCAGACGTACGGGGGGAAGTCAGCTCAGGCCAGAAGGCATCCCATTTGGGGGCAACTTCCTCAGAATGAGTAGTGTCATGCAGCCCTACACACTGCACATACTCATCCCCCTCGGTCCAGAGGGAGAGGGCACACCCATCCGCTGCAAGCGCCTGCCCCAATTGCTGGGTAATGGCTGCAAAAATCTCCTGAGGTTCCAGGCTAGAGCGAATAGCCGATGTGATGGTATTGACCAGGGTTTCTCGACGCGCCAGAGCCCGGGCCTGCTCAAAGGCATAAGCCTGCGAAAGCGCCAAAGCAGCCTGATCGGCTACCATAACTGCCAGCTGCACCTCATCATCTCGCCACGTACGGGGTTGGCCAAACTGGTGCAGAGCCAGCACGGCCACCAAATCCTGCTGACACACCAGCGGCACAATCACGCTGGACATGATATTAGCGGCTGTAAAGGCTTGAATCGTTTCCTTTGGAGGCACCATTTGCAGGGGGCTGTCTGCTAGGCCCAGGAGCCGCTCATCGGTGGCGGCATCCTGCACGACCAAAATATCCCGAGTTTCCCAAACTGTTTGGGCCAGCGTATTGGCAAGTTCTTTACACAGTGTCGCTTCGCCACCCTGAGCTTGGGCCAGGTAGATGAACGGCTCGATGTCCATCTGGCCATCCTGGAAAGGACGGATGATGCAACAATCTACCTCGAACATGTGCCCGACAGTTTCCACAATGGTTTGGAGAATCTGGCGGTAGCTGGGAGCGCTGCGGATGGTGTTGGTAATAGCATTTAGCAGCGTCTCCTGGCGCAGAGTTCGCTGCAAGTCTTGAGTACGAGCCTTGAGCACGTTATGGGTATCAACGGCTTGCCGTACCAACGCCTTCAAGTCCTCGTCATCCCAGGGCTTCGTAACATACTTAAAGACCTTTCCGGCGTTGATGGCTTCTACCAAATCACCAACATCGGTATAGCCTGTCAAAATAATCCGGATAATGTCGGGATACTGCTTGGCCGTCAGGCTCAGGAACTCCGTCCCGCTCATGGACGGCATTCGCTGATCAGAGATAATAACCGCGACTTCCCCTTCTTGCTCAAGCAGGGCAAGGGCTTCAGAGCCACTTTCTGCCCGCAGCACCGTATAGTCCCGGTAAAACGTGCGATAAAGCAGATCTAGGTTATCTGTCTCATCGTCAACGACCAGGATCTTAGGTTTTGCGGAGTCTGACGCTACCATGCACTGCGCTCCTGCTGTGAGGGCAGCCAATGAACTGAACAGCGATCGGGAGAGAGGAAAAAACGGCGCAGAGACATCGTTGAATTCGTTGGGAAAGGTTTACCAGAGGCCAGCATGGCTTTGCTAGATAAGCAACGGGCCATCCTGGACAGGTGAAAACCTGTAGAACCTTGTGTACCTTGCACCCTGAAGTTGTGCATTAACGCAATGCGATCCAATACCTTACGATAACCTCTTCATAGGGTGACTGGTAGATATTGGAAACAAGAGCCAGAATCCTGGCTCAGGATGAATTCTTTCCTGCATTGGTTATAGCTCAATACAAGAAGACAGATCCGGATCCAAGCACAGTGTCGGCTTATTTTCCCACACTTTTCAGGTATCCCGACGGTTGATGAACCTGGGTTCGGTGCCTTTTCCTAGGGTGCCCATTCCTTTATCCAATGTAACGAACTGCCCTTCGGGATCGATCCAAATCTTTTGTAAACATTGTTCCTAGAGCAGCCCCTTTATGCTTTAAGCAAAGGCATTTTGTTAATTGTTGTAGAAGGAGCGCTGAGCGTCCCTTCTACAACAACCAGCCTCAGGGTCGAATCCGACTAGCCTCAGCTTCTCAGAGGTGGCATGATGAAAGGTATCAAAAAGCAGGGTTATGAACGCTCATGCCTCTCCTGAGGCTAGCGATTTCTCCTTTTTATCTCCGGATGGTTGACGCTTTGTCAGACTCAAACGTTCCTGATCCCTCCACAGCTTCTTCTGGATTTGATGCGATCGCCCAACCCTGGCAGATTCGCGCGGCCCGCCGGTCTGACGTAGACCCTCTGGCCGAGATCCTCGCGAGTAGCTTTCACAGCAAGGAGGGAATCGGGAGGTGGTTTTATCCGATGCTAAAAGCGACCTTGCGGGAAGATTTACGCGGACGGTTGCAAAATGGTGGCACTTACTATCGATGTCTAGTCGCCGTTAGCACGACAGCATCCCCCTCAAACACCACTCCCCAAGAAGAAGTACTCGGTACACTAGAAATTGGTTTAAAGCCCCAGTTCTCGTTGCCCTGGTATCACTGGTTCAAGCTCTTTCCCTATATTTCTAATGTGGCGATCGCTCACGCCCATCGTCGCCGGGGAGTTGCGATAGATCTGCTACGGGCCTGTGAGCCGATCGCGCGACAGTGGGGGTACCACGACCTTTATCTACATGTGTTGGAGAACAATCAAGCGGCACGGAGGCTCTATAGCAAAGCAGGGTTTCGGTTCTGTCAGGTTGAGATGAACCTCCCATCCTTGGTGCTTGGGCAACCCCGGCAACTATTACTACACAAGGGGATTCCCATCCAACAACCCATGGAAGCTAACCGCACGGGCTCGCTGTCAACCTGATAACTCGCAATGTTTTTTTGAGGGAGCGAAGATCTGGTTCGCTGATAGGATAGGAGGAAGATCTCGTCAAAATTTGGTTATCAATCCGTTTTGACGATCCATGTTTCGAATCATCAGACGTGCAGACGTTCCTTATCCACCCGTGACTGTGCCTAAATCACGCGATAATGCGCCCCCCCAGGCCAGTGGTGACCCCCCAGCGGAACCCATCCAGCCCACTGAGCAGACTAACGTGGCCCCACCGGACGGGTCTGATCCGGAAGCGCTTATTCAATATTTACGTCAGGGCAATCTGCTAGTTGTGAGCAAGCGCCGTCGCAACGGGTTGATTATTTACAAGCAATTTCATGCGGAATTTGCAGGCCCCGGTGCTGCAGTGGGCGGGCTGTTTGATGCGAATTGCGATCGCGTCATTCCAGTCGGAGATCTCTCCCTTATGCCCCCTAACAGTCACGAAGAGCGCCAGGAAGCCTACCTGATCCGCCGCCAATGGATTCGGCTGACTCAACAATTTACTGATACCTCCGTTGCCCTGGAACGAGCACGGATGATTTTGAACCAGTTTGAAACCTACTTCGATGCTGAGACCGTAGCCAAAGTCACAGACGAAGCTTTTGCCCTCCTGGTGGGAGTTCTACCCAACACTATTCGTAACGCCCGGCGGCCACCTGGCAAGGCCAGCATGAAAGTCAAAGTTTAGTTTGTTCCCCAAAAGAGCGAGAGTGGAGCGTAGTGCAATCCGTCGCTCTTTTTGAGGGGTTGCCTACTCAAACTCAATTTGGGGCCAGCCCAAGCGCTCATTTTGGCGTGCGTAGAGCGAATGTCAAAACGAGCTTTTTCGAGGGGCACGCAATGCGTGCCCCTCGAAAAAGTCTTGAATCCGAAATCAGGTTAGTTACATTCGGATTTGCAAGCAGGTAATTGTCATTCAACATAAAACTCAAAATACTGTGTTACGCCCGAAGTGGTCGATACAGCACTTTGAGTTTTATGTTGAATTCAATTGAGTGAATAGTCCAAACAATTCTTATTGAAAAAAGATCTATCTCTTGCCTTATGACAGCTCATCTACAGGTCGGTTATGACTAAACCATAGGGAGTGCATCAGCCTGTGGTTGGTTGTTGTAAGAGGATACAGACACCGCTTCTTACAACAACCGGCCACAGGTTCAAAACAAAATTATCCCCTTTCACAATGGCATCTCCAGCGATGTTTGAATCGTCGTCTTTCGTGTACGGTACCCACACGAAATAGATTCATTAGAAATTCATTTGAATTGTTTCAACCATCACTTCAATGGGATGAATTTAACCCATTTCAAAGCTACTAGCTGAGACATTATTTATAAGGAGTGATACGATGAACCGCCACCCGCGCGACCCCCGTAACATCGAGCGTCGATACGAATTACAGCAGGAAGAGGAAGCCTTTCGGCTGCGGCAGGAGGAACGCCGTTTAGAATTAGCCCGACGAAATGCCACTCTATTCTGGGTAATCCGCACCATTTCCTACTTGGTGGGTGCACTCGTTGTATTACTTGGCCTCCGATTTGTATTACGGCTGGCCGGAGCAAACCCCGACAACGCCTTTGCTCAAGTCATCTATGGGTTATCGGATCCCTTTGTGGCTCCCTTTTCGACCCTGTTCATTAGCCCTACAACAGCAGACGCCACAAATATCTTTGACGTCAACGTGCTGATTGCAATCGTGGCGTATACCTTATTGGGATGGCTGGTGATCTGGCTAATTAACCTGCTCCAGGGACGCTGAGGTCAGCGACATATTATGTTCTGGAAGGATACAGAGCCTTCCAGAACACCTGCTATAACCACGCAACCCAACGGCCTACGGATGATGGTAGGCTGAAGGGCAGGTTTGAATCATTTGGTAGGTTGCATCAGTCGGATGTCTTTGCCCACTCGGAATGTTCGTCTTCAACTCGCGCACGGGTCGCTATTCTGGCGCGAAGTGGGCATGGGTCTGCCACTGGTGTTCCTGCATGGCACTTGGCAGGATGGTGAGCAATGGATGCCGTTGCTACAGTACTTAGGCAGTTCTGCCTCATCTGGTGAAAGGATACCACGACGGAATAATCGGACTGAAGGGTATCACTGCTTTGCTCCGGATTTGCTGGGTTTTGGTGAGTCTTCTCGCCCCAAGCTGCCCTATTCCATCGACTTAGAGGTGGAAGTGCTGGCTGAGTGGCTGGATTCTCTGCGGTGCCCTCCGGTGGTTCTTGTGGCAGAGGGTCTGGGAGGATGGATTGCAGCGAGCTACGCCTTGCGCTTTCCAGAACGAGTATGTGGACTCGTACTCATAGCTCCAGAAGGGGTACAAACCAAAACTCGACGATGGGGTCTAGAGCGCAGCTTGGCCGGGCGGTTTCCCTGGCGAGCCTGGGGGTTACAATGCATTGCGCCAGTTGCCCGTCTTCTGGGCTGGCCGTGGGTTGCTCACCAGCTGGCCTGGCGTCGAGAGTTGCGGCGATCGCCCGCCGCCTGCGACATCCTCTTTCGCCGCCGCTCTCGCCTGATCGCGGCAGAGCAGCTGGATGAGAAAGTAGGCTGGTTGAAGGTTCCGGTACTGCTCCTGCAAGGAGAAGAGGCGAATTCTACAACGGTAGCCTTAACCCATACCTACGCTGCTGCACCTCTCTGCGAGCTACGGATTCTCCCCGGTGGAGACGATTTAGTGCATACAGAGGCAGAGGCGATCGCCGCTGAAATTCGCACTTGGCTCCAAACTCTGAATAGCAAGACGAAATAATCTGAGGATGTCCATTTTGGGAGTGCAGGATGCACACGTTCAAAATGGGCTTCCCCTGGGTTCCCGGTTCGTTTACTGAGACGTTTTATAACGAATGGCAGGCAAGCCTCGAAAGGCCAGATGGGAATCCAACGTAATCCGTTGCGCTAACTCTGGCAGGCTAGACTGAAGTGCCTGGTAGAGGCGTGGCCCATCCCCACCTGTGAGGGCGATCGCTGCTCCTGGAAAGCAGCGTTGCCAATCTCCAATAAAGTCTCGTACTGTTGCCAGCAACCCAAACACCACGCCGCTCCGGATTGCATCCGGAGTCCGAGTCGCCCAACGCATGGGAGGCTCCTCATCCTGTAAGGAAGGCAGAGGAAGTGCCGCTGTGCCTTGCACTAAGGCTCGAATTTGCAACGACAAACCCGGTAGAATTGCCCCTCCAAACAGTTGCAATTTCTCATCCAGCGCTGTGAACGTAAGCGCCGTTCCCGCATCAATGACGAGGGCAGGGAAACCGAGGATCTGCACAGCTCCCCAAAGGGCCAGAGCACGGTCAATCCCCAAAGTAGGGTATAAGCCCTGGAGTGGAATTTGCTCTAACGTTATGGGGTGGATGGCGGGATAGTCCTGCCACAGGAGGGTTTGCTGCGGCACAACCGAAGCCAGCCATAAAGGAAGAGCAGCGGAGGGCCGAGGCAAGCTTGGAAACGCCTGGAATTCAGACTGACCAGATAGAGGTAAGCCAGATTGAGCGAAATAGGCGATCGCTTGCTCAGACAGATAAGCGGTATTCCAGGTTTGCTGGAGTTCGTCCCGATCGAACAAAGCCCAGTGCAGGCGACTATTGCCAATCGCGAGAGCCAACCAGGGATCAGGTAAAAACATGAGAGTTTACAGGAGCAACCGTGTCCAAACGGTACAGCAGTTTGGGCCGAAATGGAATGCAGCAGGTTCAGGACTTACGCATGGACGCTATACTTGGCGCGTGTTTGCTGTGTATGCGTGTGAAGCACACTACATAACAAACATGCGGAAGTCCTGAGGTTAATCGGCAGATGGGTAGCCCGTCATCCTGTTTCTGCATGACTTTTCATGCCACCCATCACCCGTCTTTCTTAACCGTCTCCCATTCCCGCATCAAACGCCTGTAGAATCTGCACAGCTTGCTGACAAAGGTGAGCATGGCAGGGACCGTTGCTCGCCATGAGACCACCCCACTGATTGACATCGCCCCGGTTATAGCGAAGGGGTGTTTCGTCGAAGTAAGTAAAGCTGCCTCCAGCCTCGGTCAAGATTAGCTCTGGAGCGGCCATATCCCAATCCTTAGGAGCTGACTTACCCGAGAGGGAGACGTAAACATCGGCTTTACCTTCGACAATGGCCGCTATTTTGCCACCTACGCTACCCACATAGAGCCGTTCCTGGCAGGGGAGTTGGGTGAGGAGATGATTAAAACGAGCGTCGCGGTGGGTACGGCTAGCAACAACGGTGAGGGTTTCGGGGCGATCGCCCGCTCTCACGTGTAACTGCCGAGTTACCCCATCGGCAGTTTCTACAAAGGCGCCATGGTTCTGAGCCGCATAATACACCCGTTCAGCTTCCGGGCAGGCAACGACGGAGATGATAGGCCGTCCCCGGTGGGTTAAGGCCAAATGGAAGGCATATTCACCGGTTCTATCAATAAAGTCGCGGGTGCCATCCAGGGGATCAAGAATCCAGACCCACTCCTGAGGCAGCGCTTGCCCAGTCCCATGGATCTTATAAGTTTCCTCACTTAAGTACCCAAACGAGTCATGCCCAAAAATATTGTGTAGATGACTCAGCACATAGCGATTCACGGCCAAATCTGCTGCCGTTACGGGGCCATCCTTCAGCTCCTGTACATCCAGTTCCAGAGGCCCCCCATCGACCGATGACTCACCTCGGTAATAGGCGCGCAGAATCTTTGTCGCCCCCCAACCCAGACGGCGAGCGATCGCCAATATGTCTTCAGTTGGGGTATCCAGCACAAAATCTTGGGTTGCGGTCACAGGTGCTACTCCTACACACAAAGCGAACACACAAAAGGGATATGTCGCCCTGCCTATTATACGTTCAGCCATTTTCGCCGAACTCATTAGAAGGGGGTGAGTGTTGTTCACTCACCCCCTTCTAGACAAACTCTTCAGCTGCCTTCTTAATAATCCCGTCCTTTTACTTGGGACAGTTCCTCCACACTCAGCACCCCGCTGTCTGAGAAATAACCTGCGGCCTTTTTCGCTTCAATTTCCACTTGAGCATCCGGGGGAATCATATCGGGGGGAATCGGAATTCGCTGGACAACTTTAATGCCAGAGTTAGTGATGGCGTCGTACTTCATGTTGCTCATAGACACAAGCTGGTCGATCTTGGTAATCCCTAACCAGTGCAGCACATCAGGCATAAGCTCCTGGAAGCGCATATCCTGCACGCCAGCAACGCATTCAGTACGCAGGAAGTAGGCATCGGCGCGATCGCCCCCCTCCTGGCGTTTACGTGCGTTATAAACGAGGAACTTGGTGACTTCACCCAGAGCACGCCCCTCTTTACGGCAATAGACAATCACTCCAGCTCCACCCGCCTGAGCCGCCTGGATACAGACCTCAATCCCATGGACCAAATAGGGGCGGCAAGTACAAATATCCGAGCCAAACACATCGGAGCCATTGCATTCGTCGTGAACTCGCACGGCTAGCGGTTTGCTAGGGTCTGTCAGGGCAGACTCATCACCCACAATATACACAGTGGTACCGCCAATCGGTGGGAGGAACACCTGCAAGTCGCGACGAGTGACCAGCTCGGGAAACATGCCACCCGTTTGCTGGAACAGAATGTGGCGCAGATCCGATTCATCCACCTCAAGCCGTTTGGCAATGCCCGGAAGGTACCACACGGGATCGAGCGCCGCCTTGGTCACCACGAGATTGCCATCGGCCTTGAGAAACTTCCCGTCGACCTCTAGGCGACCTTTGGCAATTTCATCTTTCAGTTCTGGAATCTGGATGTGAGCCCGGGTGATGGCGATGGTAGGACGCAAATCGTAGTCCTCAGGAAAATGCGGAGCCATATATTCCGCGACAAAAGCTCCATAGGGATCGAGAGATACGATGCGATCCGGATCGCTCCAACTAGGATGAGGGCCAAAATGCACAACCGGAGACGTGTTCGTCAAATCAGCCCGATGGTCGGGGTCGAGGCGACCACTGGCTACTGCCAGCGCCCGGTAAACACTATAGGAGCCACCATGAGTGCCGATAACATTGCGATATTTATGGTTGCGAGGAGAGCCGACGATAGGACCGCGATCGCGCCAATCGGGGGCGCCCCATTGAATGGGGGTCGTCTTTGTCCCTACCCCATTGTGGTGGGATGTGAGGATGATGTGGCGTGGCTTTGATTTAACTTGACCGTTAGACAATGGAGCACTGGGCTGTTCGTTTGACATAAAAGTAAACCTGCACCCGGATACCGTAAACGATGTTTAAAAAACCTCGAAAACAGTTGGTTTTTGCGCGCCTCACGAACAAAAAGCAACTTTTTACACACTCTCTTAAACCAGTATCAGAAATGATAGATTATTTCAATCCTTAAGTTTGCTTTGTTCCTGTTTGTAAAACCAGCCTTCAAACTTATCGAAATATTGTCTTGACTTGAAGAAGAATTCTTTAGAAATAGAGGATTCTCAGATCTTTTGCTGGGTAGATATAGGAACGCAGACGTTGAGATTTTGGTTGTGGGCGATCGCCCTAAAGCCTGGCTGCAAAAGCAATTTATAGATTCTCAACTGGATGCTGTAGAATCTTTTTTCTTTATGCTAAGGGTTGAGAATCTCTCTTTTTTCTGACCATTTGAGGAGTGCATCATTTAACTGTTTATGCAACCCAACGTTTTTCTGATTAAGCATCCTTTGATACAGCACAAATTGACCTTAATGCGGCGCTCAGATACTCATACTCAAGATTTTCGCCGCTTGCTAAGGGAAATTTCTCTGCTGCTTGCCTACGAAGTTACCCGCGACCTACCCCTGCGGTATGAATTGATTGAGACTCCTCTTACCAAGATGGAGGCTCCTATCTTAGCAGCTGAAAAAAACATGGTAATTGTCTCCATCATGCGAGCTGGGCAGGGGCTGTTAGATGGAATGTTAGAACTCATTCCTACAGCCAAAGTTGGGCACATTGGCTTATACCGAGAGCCCTCGACTCTACAAGCGGTGGAATATTACCTCAAACTGCCACAGGATACGGAACAACGTGACATGCTGGTGGTCGATCCAATGCTGGCTACTGGCAACTCCGCTGTAGCCTCTGTAGACCGACTGAAAGAGGCCAATCCTCTCTCGATCAAGTTTGTCTGTCTACTGGCGTCACCTGAAGGTATTGCAAACTTCCATGAGCAACACCCCGATGTGCCCATCTATACAGCGGCAATCGATCAGGAGCTGAATGAGCACGGCTATATTGTGCCCGGCTTAGGAGATGCGGGCGATCGCCTCTACGGCACGAAGTAGGAGTATGGCAAGGGCCCAGTGCCATACCCTACGCCCTTGCCATCATTAACTCCAATCCTCACGCTGAGCATCTCGACTCTTGTAGATCTGCCCCTGCTGGTGAATCTGGCGCGTCCGCTCAAACAGAGTATCTTCCGTCAGCCCCCACTGCTCCATTGTTTTTGTCAAATCCTCCTGAATATCACGGGCACCAGGAAAGCCATCGTAGCGAATCCAGAGCCGTGCTAGCTCGCACAGATTGAAGTCGGTTGGCTCACCCGCTAACAGGGTATTCACGATTTGGCGATCGCTCTTCCACAATGGGTGTGTCTGCTCGGTCTGCGCCGCATCCTTAGCCATAATTTGCAGGAGAAGAGACAACCTAAAAATCTTATCAGGACTTATGCGAGTCCACTATATATAGGCATTAACGTTACACAAATCAAATTTAATCCGCTATATATAAAACTAACCGTGAGCTTTATACTCAACGTTTTTTCCCATATTGGGCAGTGAGAAGGACGAACACCTCCACCTCCCACCATAGGTTACTTTCCGACACTTAATAAGAGTCATAACCCGAACGTAAATTATTCCTGGGTGTTCAAGCCTTTCGTCATGAGCAATGACTGCACCTGATAGCCAAATTTCTCATAGAGCCGGATCGCAGGCTGATTAAATTCAAAAACCTGGAGGGCAACCTGGCGATCGCCCCGCTCCCGAGCCCATGCTTCAACCTGTTGCATCAGAACAGACGCAATCCCCTGCTGGCGGTGAGATGGAGAGACATAAAGGAGAAAAATGTGGGCGTGGCGATCGCCTTTCACCTGATCGATAGCTGACCCCGCCCAGAGGCAACCCACCACCTGTGTATAAGTGAGGAGCCCCTGACTGTTCCCCGCAGGAGCTGTTTCTACAAACCACAGGGGTGTTTCCTGAGAAAAATATCGCTCAACAGTTTCTGCCAAGTGACTAATATTTGAACCCGGGTGCAATTCCTGGTAAGTGCGCTGCATTAACTTCAGCAACAGCGCTTGGTCAATGCTGCTACCCAACCGCAGGCGATATCCCTGTGGCAGTTGTTGATCGTTCACATCGCTCACCCTGCTCTGGAACTACAGAGCCGTCTCAGGCTCCAATTCTACAGGAATGCCTCGCACTAACTGCTCTAGGGTTGGTGGCACATCTGCAAGAGCAGAGCTGTCTGGCATAGGAGCTCGGCCCACTTGATCTACGTCTTCAATTGGAGCGGGCGCTGCCATATCTGTAGGTAAAAAGATACGAGCACTAACGGCCACTAAAGCCAATGCAAAAATTAAGACAACGAGTAATGGTGCAATATACTGGCGGAAAATTTGCATAGTCGTAAATCTCCAGCTTGGAGATCAGCGGTATCAAGTTTTGTATCGATCCTTAAATCAATCCTACCCTGGTCAGGTAGGGTCTGAGCATCCTCAGTACAACTTGTTCCTAAGGGAGTACCGATCAGTCATTTCATGCTTGAAGCGGTATGGAAAACTAGCGTTTTCCATACCGCTTCAAGCATAAATAAAATTTTCGTTTACAACGTAGAAACCGACTCATCTGGAGGATTAGAAGGTCCTTGCCAGGGTGCAAAGAATGGCAGCAAGAGTAAGCCGGGAATAGCGGCCAATAATGTGATCAGGAAAAAAGTTGGCCATCCAGTTTGCTCAGCCAATTTCCCTGCTGGAGCCACCAAAATATCTCGGCTGACAGCCATAAGGCTTGATAGAAGCGCATACTGGGTGGCCGAAAAGCGCGGGCTACACAGGCTCATGAGAAAAGCAACAAACCCCGCAGTCCCCAGTCCTCCACAAAAATTTTCAACATTAATGGTAAGGACCATTAGAGGGTAGCTCTGGCCAGCATTGGCCAGAATGAAGTATGCAACATTACTCAGAGCCTGTAATGCGCCAAACACCCAGAGGGAACGATGGATTCCTAACTGACTCAGCCAAGCTCCACCTGCTAAAGTTCCGACAACAGTAGCCAACAGACCCATTACGCCCTGAACTCGTCCAAGATCTGCCTGGGAAAAGCCTGTTTGTAATAGAAACGGAGTTGCCATGTTTTGTACCAGGGCGTCTCCGTAGCGGTACAGGGTAATGAAAACCAGAATGAGAATCGCACGTCCTACCCCAGAACGCTGGAGAAATTCGCCAAAGGGCATCATCACAGCTTCACTTAGAGTGGCGGGCGGACGTCCTGGATTAGCGGGCTCCGGTGCCCAGAAGGACACGACAATGCTAAGGGCCATCAGTACAGCCATACAGAGGTATACCAATGGCCAGGATATTCGGCTGGCTAGTATTAATGCCAAGCCTCCTGTAGCAAGCAAGGCAATCCGATAACCCAGCACTGCAACCGCGGCCCCAGCACCCATTTCAGGCTGCTCCAAGACATCAGTACGATAGGCATCAAAGGCAATATCCTGGCTGGCACTGAAAAATGCGATGAAGAGCGCATTGATCGCCAGCATGAATAAAGCCTGACGAGGATTTTGCAGAGCCATGGCAGCGATCGCCCCAACCAACAACACCTGCGTCACCACCAGCCATCCCCGCCGCCGCCCTAAGAAAGGTGGCACATATCGATCCAGCAGAGGCGACCAGAGAAACTTGAGGGAGTAGGGCAATGCCACTAAGCTAAACAACCCAATGGAGGCCAAATCTACTCCTTCCACCGTCATCCAGGCTTGCAACGTGCGGCTGGTGAGAAATAGGGGTAACCCGGAGGCAAACCCTAACGACAGCAGCGCCAGCATTTTAGGACTCTGGAAAACCTTGAGGGAGGAGGCGATCGCTTTCATGCCGAAACCATAGAGCAGCTAGTTCCACCTATCCTCTCATATAGCGCTGTGAAGTAAGGCCGTGTGAGATGCAAGCAGCACGACCGCCCACTACATGCAAGCCATACTAATGTTGTACAGCAATTCTCATTTTGAAATCAGGCCCGAAAACCGCGCGCCAAAGGCGCGGTTTTCGGGCATCAAAGCCGAGAGTTCACGCCCTACAGGCGTGAACTCTCGGCTTTGATGCCCATACTGAGAATCGCTGAATGTCGTATGACAGGTAAGACCTGCCACACAGCACTAATATAGCTAATGGAGTGAGCTCCGCAATGAGGGTAAAAAAAGCGGGCAGGAGCAATCTTTGCACCTACCCAACCGGAGCATGCTCAAACTCGTTTAAGCAGATAGACGTTTCAGGAAAAAACTCCTGAATCACCTATCTTTAAGAATTAACGGGATGCTGTAACCAGACCGCGCCATACCCCTACCAAAACTCCCTGAATATCCACCTCAGAGGCGGGAGCTTCAATGGGTTCATAGCTAGGATTACCAGGCTTCAGCGTTACCTTGCTACCCCGACGATGGAAGTACTTGAGGGTGTTACCAGAGCCCTCGACACGAGCAGCGACGATAGTGCCATTCTTAACGCGATCCTGCTCAGGGGCGGGACGCATAATGACGAGATCGCCATCGGCAATCATCGCCTCGATCATGCTGTCACCGTTAACCCGTAAAGCATAATCACCGGGGCGGAGCTGTATTCCGGCAATATCGAGAAACTCGGCGGCATCGGTCACGGGTTCACGAACTTGCCCAGCAAACACCTCACCCATGATGGGAATGCCACGCTCAGTGGAATGCAGGAGCCGAATGGTACGGGCCTTGCCCTCCGTCCAGTCAATGTACCCTTTGGAGCGTAGGTGTTCCAGTCGGCTCTGGATCGGGGCGGGGGACTTCAATCCCATCGCCTTCATCATTTGTCGAATTGAAGGGGAATGCTGGTTCTCACGAATATAGTCAACCAGCCATTCATAAAGCTGTTGCTGAACTTTTGTTAGGGTTTCCATAGGGGTACTCACTGTTCATGCTCTGCTCCGCAAGAACATTTGTACCAGATAATACCAGTCCGTGTCTAGTATTTTTGAATTAATTTTCACAATGAATTGGGTGAGGGACCACTCATGTCAGCAGATGAGTGATCCACTCCCGTTAGTTAGGCTTTCGCGAAACCTCTTCCCCGAAACGGAGATGCGTTGGTGAGGCAGGCTTCCAGCTGCGATCGCAACTGATCATGATCCAAATTCTGGCCGATCAGCACGACTTGATTCTTGTGGGTACCTTTCCACTCACTGTCGTCCAGGGTGAAGCGCTTGCCACTGAGATGGAAGATGTGGCGCTTGGGGCTTTCCTCAAACCACAGAATCCCCTTAGCTCGGAACACAGAGGCCGGGAGCTGGTTGTCGAGAAAATCCTGGAACTTGCGGATGGAGAAGGGGCGATCGCTCTGAAACGACACCGACGTAAACCCATCTACCTCTAAGTGGTTGGAGTGATGATGGTGGTCGTGATCGTGGTCATGGGTGCAGTGCCCGTGATCGTGATCGCAGGCAGCGTGATCATGGTCATCATGAGCGTGGGCATGGTCATGATGGTCGTGGTCGTGATCATGATCGTGGTCATGATGATCGTGGGAGTCTTGACCGAAGTATTTATCCGACTCAAACAAACCGACGCTGAGGATCAGGGGCAGTGGAGCCTGAGCTTTCTTAGTACGGAGAATCCGAGCATCTTGTTTGACGTCACGGATTTTGATTTCCAACGAATCTAGATCGCCTTCATCGACAAGGTCTGTCTTGTTCAGAAGAATGATGTCACCGTAGGCAATCTGATTGTGAGCTGCTTCGCTGTTGAACAGATCGAGGCTGTAGTTGGCGGCATCTACCACTGTCACAATAGAGTCGAGGCGGGTAAGGTCGCGCAGTTCGGTACCCAGAAACGTGAGGGCAACGGGAAGGGGATCAGCGAGCCCGGTAGTTTCGACCACTAGATAGTCGATATTGTCACGCCGCTCCAAAATACGATAGACCGCTTCTACCAGGTCGTTGTTGATGGTGCAGCAAATACAGCCGTTACTCAACTCCACCATAGAGTCGTCGGAGGAGTCAGTCTGTATCACCAGCTCATTATCAATACCGATCTCGCCAAACTCGTTTACCAGAACGGCAGTCTTCAGACCTTCCTGGTTACTCAGAATGTGGTTGAGCAGTGTCGTCTTTCCACTGCCCAGAAAGCCTGTGATGATGGTGACCGGAAGCCCCTGCTTGGCGTCTTCCATCGATTTGGGTTGGAGGGTTGCGGCTGATGACATAGCAGTTGGGTTTTATTCGATCAAAAAGTATAGTCTATAGCCTGGGACGAGATCCGTAGCGTAGCTTTACCGTCCGCAGATTCACTGTCCATTATTGCGTATTGTTCCGAGTGGTGGTGATCCTCAATTCAAACGATTTTCTCTGGAGTATTCGTTTCTCGCCAGGCATTGAAGCAGCAAGATCAATACTTCCAGGAAATTGTCCAGAGGATTGGGCGATAGATTGGTAGGCTGGCATTAGTATTGAGAATTCTTTAAGGAATGGGAGGCGATCGCACAGATTCCTTGTGTAAGGTGAATTTGGTGGCGATCCCGCTTCTCGGCTCTCTTTGACCTTCTGTTACACCGCTCAAGTCACACGGCCCATGACGCTTACTCTCTACAACTCCTTAACCCGTCAGAAAGAACCCTTCGAGCCATTGGAACCGGGCACGGCGAAAATTTACTGCTGCGGTGTGACGGTCTATGACTTCAGCCATGTGGGCCATGCGCGCTCTTATATTGGCTGGGACACCGTGCGACGCTACTTAATGTGGCGGGGCTACCGGGTCACCTATGTGCAAAACTTCACGGATATTGACGACAAGATCATTAAGCGATCGCACACCGACAACCTTCCCTGGGACACCATCACCGAAACCTACATCCAGGCCTACCTGGATGACATGGCACGGTTGAACATCCTTCCTGCCGATCGCTACCCCCGCGCCACCCAGCTGATTCCACAGATGATCGCCTTCATCGAATCGCTGATTGAGAAGGGATATGCCTATCCGGCGGCGGGGGATGTGTACTATGCGGTGGAACGCTTCCCGACCTACGGCAAGCTCTCTGGACGCAAGCTAGATCAAATGGAAGCCGGAGCTAGCGGGCGAGTGGATGATGAAGCCGAATCTAAGAAGCATCACCCCCTAGATTTTGCTTTGTGGAAAGCAGCCAAACCCGGGGAACCTGCCTGGGATTCTCCCTGGGGACCAGGCCGACCGGGCTGGCACATTGAGTGCTCTGTCATGGTAGAGGAAGAACTGGGCCCCAGCATTGATATTCATATGGGTGGGCAAGACCTGATTTTCCCGCACCATGAAAATGAGATCGCCCAATCTGAAGCGGCTCTGGCTCAGCCCCTCTCTCGCTATTGGATGCACAACGGCTTTGTGAACATCAGCGGCGAGAAAATGTCGAAATCGCTGAACAACTTCACGACCATTCGGGCATTCCTGGATGCGGGAGTTGAACCGATGGTGCTGCGGCTCTTTGTGTTGCAGGCTCACTATCGCAAGCCAATCGACTTTACGGACGCGGCGATCGCCTCGGCTCAAAACGCCTGGGCCACGCTTCAGGACGGTCTACTATTTGGCTATCGACACGGCCAAGCTCTGGGCTGGACAGACACAGACGATAGCTCCTTCGGCAATCCAGCCGATATGCGGATTGATGAAGATAGCGATACCGTACGCCAGTTTCAAGAGGCCATGGATGATGATTTCAACACCTCCTCAGCACTGGCCGCACTGTTTGAGTTAGCGAAGGAGCTGCAGAAGGAAAGCAACCGTCTGCTCCACGAAGGAAAATCGGTGGAAACCGCCGAGGTGTTACGGCAACGTTGGCAAACTCTGGTGGTACTGGCAGAAGTGCTGGGCCTGAAAGCATCTCCTGAAGCCGAGGAGCCTACTGGCGGATTGTCGGATGCTGAGATCGAAACAAAGATCCAGGAACGGCTGGCGGCGAGGAAGGCAAAGGACTTTGCGGAGGGCGATCGCATCCGGGACGAACTGAAAGCCCAGGGTATTGTTCTCGTGGACAAGCCTGGCGGCCTCACCGAATGGCATCGGGCATAGCCGTTTGTTTATCAAGGATCAGTGATTCAGCGCCAAACCTCAGCGTCTTAAAGGCACTGAGGTTTGGCGTTTTAGCTGGGACGGAATTCAGAATGAGGCGATCGCCAGACGAAATCGTGCTTCCATGTTCGTCTGTCACCTACCTATGGCATGATGAGGGCGGCTTGTGCGGTCTGATCTGGAGAAATCCGTTGTTACGTCGGAGCTGTGCAGCCTGATTTCTTAATTTCAGGAGCTGACCCATGCGTCCACAGAAGTTTTCGTCATCGCGGCGTTCGCGAAGCGTCTCTAGAGGGAAGTCGCCTCTCATCCTCCCCTCTCGCCGTCGTTTTCTACAATACTCCTTGGCGGCTTTCTCGGGCGTGGCTCTGGCTAACTGCCAGCGTTCTACATCGAACACATCAGCTAATCCCAGTGCTAGCTCTAATTCAGGCGCTAACCCTGCCGCCAATGGCGAACCGCTCTATATCTATACCTGGGCTGACTACCTCAGCGAGGAAGTCAACCAGCGCTTTACCGAAGCGACCGGGATTGAAGTCGTTGCGGATGTGTACGACTCCAACGAGGTCATGCTCGCGAAATTACAAGCAGGCGGTGGCAACCAGTACAGCATCATCTACCCCTCCGACTATATGGTGCGGCAGATGATCGAGCTCAATCTCCTGACTTCCATCGATAAAAGTCGGCTAACGGGTCTGGAAAATCTGGTGGAGCGCTGGCAAAACCCCACATACGATGCAGACAATGCCCACAGCATTCCTGTGAGTTGGGGAACAACAGGATTTATCTACAACAACAAGGTCATCAACCCAGGGCCAGAAGATTGGGATTTCCTTTGGGAGAACAAGGACTCACTGTCGCGTAAAATCACCCTCCTGGATGACGTACGCGAAGTTATGGGCGCAGCTCTCAAATCCCTGGGATATTCCTACAACTCCACGAATGAGCAGGAATTGAAGGCGGCTTACGAAAAGCTCAGAGAATTAAAACCTAGCGTGGCATCCTTTGAGTCCTTTGGTTGGGAGGATCGGCTCATTTCCGGGGACCTGAACCTGTGTATGAGCTACTCTATCCTTGGCAACGCCCTCACACCCGAGAACCCCCAACTAACCTACGTCATCCCCAGCAGCGGCACCTCAGTCTGGACAGATACCCTGGCCATTCCCAAAACTGCTCCTAATGTGGATGCAGCCTACGCCTGGATGAACTTCCTGCTAGAACCAGAAAACTCGGCGTTTGCGGTTTCAAAGCTGCGGTTTGCGACACCTAACAAGCTGGCCTTTGAACAGCTTCCATCAGAGTTAAAGGAAAACGAGAAGCTATTTCCGCCTGAAACCATGCTAGCTAAGTGCGAAGGTATTAAGTCAGTCGGGGATACGATAAAAATCTATGATGGTCTCTGGACACAATTGAGAAGCGTTTGAAGCGACAATTGTAAACCGAATTACTTCATCAAAAGTTTACTGTTTTTGTTGAAATGCCCCTAATTGAGGGGCATTTTTTATTGAAGAATAAGCCTTGGGCGATTGCTTTCTTATACGGGATATTTCACTCAATATTTCTTCAATTTCTTATAGCTTGCAACGTGAGGATTGAATATGTTTTCAAATTTACAAATTGAAGGCTTTGAAATTAAGTCTTTCTTAAGTTTCATCCGCCTTGAGTTAGATATTGAAAGCCGTTGTAAATACTTTAGAAAAAATACAGATGAGTAAAACACTGGAAAATAGAAGATTAGAGCCTTTCGATAGCATTTCTGCCTTGGGATCAAGTTGCTACCCCATGATTCCGATGACATAATGATTTATGAGAATGACGGGAATAACATTTAATAAACCTGATTTTGGTTTTATCGAAATTGTCATCACGTTAAAAATTCCATCTTTTGAGAGAAGGAATCAATAATTCTCCCCTGTTAGGCGGTTCTGCTTTCAGAAGTTTTTGCTGCTTTGAAGTTAGTTTAATAATCTAAAATCTGAGGGTTTTCCAATGGCTACGTATGAGATCAAGGCAAATCCAAGTGAAGCAAAGGTGCAACAAATCCACTGCCCTAACTGTGGTAGTCATGCAGAAAAGCATTATCTTTCCGACAGCACCCTCGTTAGAGTTCAGTGCAGTCATTGCGACTATTTAATGGTGACTTGCTCTGCAACCGGAGTTGTTTTAGAGGCTTATGCTCCAGGCATTTACGCCAAGCGTTGAACTTATTAATTGAATAATCGTAGCCACATAGAGCGGAGGCTGTGCTTCCGCTCTATCTTTTACAAGACTCACGCATTTGTGTTGTGGGTGGGGTGCTTCGCATCCCACCCACAACACAAATACACTGCGGATTGCGATTTGTGTAAGCCCTGTTTTATTCAGGAACAGCTATAGTTGGCACCTGAGGATAGCAATGCACTTAACGTACTTGCACACTGCTATAGTCGTTTACCTAACCTGAGACTAGGTTAAGAGCTTTTTCGAGAGGTGTGCAATGTGCGCCTCTCAAAAAAATCATTTTGGCGTGCGCGAAACGCCGCTCTCAACCCAAACTCAAGTTATTCATAACTATTCGTCAAGGTTTCAACCCATAACGAATGGAACCACGAGCTGTACGAGGATCAACCACTTGGCCCTCTTGAAGAACCTGAATAATGCCAGCATTAGCCAATTCAATACCAATTTGGCGAACGCGCTCTATAAGCGATCGCCATCTCTCCCCAACCAAATCTTGGGCCACTTCCGCCGGGGAAATGGTGTTGTTAGGGCCACGAGCCTGAAGTTTAGCGAGAATACATTGACGGATAACGCTCGAATCCAGTCACCGCTGAGAGGGGCTCAGGACAGTTTCAGGAGTCATTGAGTTATAGCGGATACCCGCATCCTTTAGACGCTGAAGGGCTTCCCCAAGGCGATCGCAATCCGCAATCAAACTCACCCGTACATAACCTTCACCGCCGCTACCAAAGGCATTACCCGGTGTTACGACCACACCTGTCTGCTGGAGAACATTCAGTGCAAAATCGGTCGATGAAACGTTAGGAGGCGTGGGTACCCAGAGATACATGGTGGCTCGGGTCTTAGGTACAGTCCAGCCCAATTCCGCAAAACCATCAATTAGGAAGTCTCGACGCAGGCGATAGCGCGACTGAACCTCATGCAGGTAGACATCGGGTAGTTGCAGGGCGGTTTCTGCTGCCTTCTGGAGAGCTGAAAAAATACCGTAATCCAGGTTTGTCTTCAGCGTCCGTAGACCTTGAATGATGTGGCGGTTGCCAACCACAAAGCCAACGCGCCAACCAGCCATGTTGTAGGTCTTGGAGAGGGTGTGGAACTCGACACCAATATCCTTAGCGCCAGGAATTTCCAGCAAACTGGTGGGCTGATAGCCATCAAAGGCTAACTCTGCGTAAGCCTGGTCGTGAACCAGCAGAATTTCATGTTTCCGGGCAAAGGCAACAATGTCCTCGAAGAACTCCCGGGGAGCGGTAGCTGCCGTGGGGTTACTGGGATAGTTGAAATAAAGAATCTTTGCCCGTTCTGCAATATGGTCAGGAATAGAACCCAGATCGATCAGCCAGTCATCCTCAGCCTTAAGCAACATGGGATAAATGTCACCTCCGGCGATCGCTGGCCCCCGGAAGTGGGCCGGGTAGGCCGGGTTCGGCACCAGCACCACATCACCCGGGTTGACGTAGGCCATGGCTAGATGGGTTAACCCTTCCTTAGAACCCAGCAGAGGCAGGGCTTCCCCATCCGGATCAAGGGTTACACCATAACGACGGTGATACCAGTCGGTAATCGCCTTACGGAAGCTGGCTGTCCCCTCAAAAGGTGGATAGCCATGGTTGGATGAATCTTGAAGGGCTTTCACAGCCGCTTCCACAATGGGTTGCGGAGTCGGGCCATCAGGATTGCCCATCCCCAGGTCAATCAGATCCAACCCCTGCTCGCGGGCACGGGCTTTGAGTTCGTCGAGGCGGGCGAACACGTAGGGGGGCAAAGCACTCAGGCGATCGGCGCGACGGCTAGTCCAATCTGGGGTCATCCCTTATTTCTCCTCAGTCAAATCGACGGCCTCGTGCGCCGTGCTCGTGAGTTCTCGACCTCCCATTTCGACGGTGGGCACCGTAGTCGATACCATCGCTGCCATCAGCTGAGCCGGGCTAACCGGGAATGGCAAACGGTGAATATCGGAACCGGGGCGACAGGCCACTTCAGCAGCTTGTTGCAATTCCGTCAGGCGAATATCGCCTAAGCCCAGGTCAGCCAAAGTCATGGGTAAGCCAATGGCCTCATAAAACTGGAGCAACTGTTGTCGAGTGGTGGAGGCTAAGCGATTGCCCTGCACCATCTCCTCTAAACGAAGTTGCACCAGAATACCGTAAGCAACCTTCTCTCCATGCAACATGCCATGGCTTTGAGGCAGATGTGTGAGGCCATTGTGGACGGCATGGGCGGCAACCGTACGACACTGAGCACCACCCAGGCCACCAATAACGCCAGCCAGCAATACCGTAGCATCTACCACTTCCTGCCAATCGGCTCCCCCTGGAGTCGCCAAAGCCGCGGCTGACTTCTGGAACAGCAAATCGCGCAGCACCCGTGCCTGCTGTACTGCGGCAATGATGAGGGTTTGCTCAGAGTGGCCGCTACTCACAGAGGACTCGTACCACTTGGCTAGAGCATCACCAATCCCGGCTACCAGGGTACGGCGATCGCTTGTGGCCAATACCCCATAATCCAGAATGAGTAGATCAGGACAACGGGGCAGTGCCACATCATAGAGAAATGCACCGGCCTCTGAATATACATTCGACAGAGCCGTCCAGGCGGCGCAGGTGGCCCCTGATGTGGGAATCGTTACAACGGGCAAGCTGTGCTGATAAGCCAACAACTTAGCGGCATCCAGAGCTTTACCGCCCCCCATACCAATGATGAAATCGGCTTCGTGGTCGGTGACAGCGCGCCCTATCCGGGCCAGGCTAACTTCGCTGCAATCTGCACCATAGGTTGTGTCGGCAGCTTGCAACCCATGCTGCTTGAGAATCGGCTTGAGGAGAGGGCGGACGACCTTGAGAGAGCGATCGCCCCCCACTAACAGTGGGCGCTTGCCCAAACGAGCAATAGCGTCCCCCGACTGAGACAATGCATCGGCTCCGCGTACCACTTGAGCCGGAGCCATCATCGAAACCAGCGGTGGAGCTGACGCAGATAAGGAAGTAGAACGTGCCATAGAAAACACAGAAGATAAGGATGAGACAGGCGACGCCTATGCAGGATTAGAGGCGGGGGGCGGGGGAAGTTGAGCCAGGCGATCGCGGTATATTGTGATCTCCATATCTTGGTCGTCCCGTTCCAGAAGCGATCGCTTCACTTCTCCTAGATAAAACGGTTGGCTCACCCCTTCTTTGGGATGCAGTACCGTACGGGCACGAATCGTCAGTTTTTCTCCAGTGGCGCGACCCAGACGACCCGGCGAAAAGAAATCGCTAGCGGCCTGTTGCAGTGTCGCCGTCAGAGTCTCTTCGTTGATGGGCGTGGGAACGGTAATTACGACCTGCGTTGCGCCAGAATCGTAAACGGTGGCAAAACGCCCTGCACCGGGAATAACAGCCCGAGTAATAGGCACCAGACCCAGGGCGAATAGACCAATGGTCAACACGCCCATGAAACCTGTAATACCAACAAAGCGGAAGCGGAAACCCCACTTAAACAGAAATGCTACGAACGCGATCGCCCCACAAACCAGCGTCAGAATTCCCGACCACTGGGCAAACTGTAGAAAATTGGCTGGGGTAGGCACAGACAGCGACATGGACGTTTTTCCTCACAGGCACTACGGGGAAGATGTAATGCGTAATACCCAAATTATCACAGGACTACACCCTGGATAGTTTTTCTGAAAGCCTTGATTGTGCATACGCTTTGCGCACACACAATCAAGGCTTTCAGAGCTAATCCAGTGCTATTCGTTGCTAATAAATCCGGCGGGTTGGGCCTCCGCAGCATTTTCGATCGCGGCTTTCAAGGTATGCCAGGAGAGGTTAGCACACTTAATCCGTACAGGAAACTGTGCAACCCCTTGCATTACATTCAGCTTGCGCTGTTCCTGGGGAAACTCCTCTTCACCGCGCATCATGGCCTGGAACCGCTGCACCATCGCCAGGGCTTCCGTCGTCGTTTTGCCCCGCAATGCCTCAGCCATCAGATCCGCAGAGGCCATAGAAATAGCGCACCCTTCACCGTCAAAGCGCACCTCTTCAATGCGATCGCCCGCCTCATTCAAATGCAGGGTCAACTCGATCGTGTCACCACAGGACGGATTGTGTCCCTTCTGGTAGCGATCTACCGGATCGGTCTTGCCCTTGAACTTGGGCTTCTTGTAGCGCTCCAAAATAACTTGCTGATACAGGTCGCGGAGATTATCGAGGGACATGATAGTTCTGGCTACGATGATTCAGACTCTTACCGAATAAAAGCCTCCACCTCCATCCTAACAGCCCTATCGAGTTTCACTCTTTGGTTCGCTTGTGTGGAGGAGAGTTCTAAACCTGGTACCCACCTAACCCTTCTCCCGAGAGAGGGGAGATAGAGCGGGACGGTTCAAACTCTAAACAGACTCGGTTCGGTCAGCCACACGTCCCACGACCCCACAGCCAATTCCCTCTTCACCCATAATGAAAGAAAACTAAGTTTTTCTGCTGTCCTCCCCCCGATCTACTCATTCACTCATCGGCTCGCCCATGCTCCCTCGCGACGAACTTCTCAAAGGCATCGAAAACCGTGACACTGCGACCCGGATTTTGGATCAGGCCGAACAGGCAATCAAAACCTGGGATGTGGTCTGCTCCGATTTTCTATCTCCGCCTGAGCTGGCCGAGGTGCAGCGCATGTTTGCCCGATTGACGGAGGTGCAGCTCTTTCCCTGGGGCGGCTATCCTCAGGCAGAGCGCCAGCGAGTCGCGATCGCCCGCGCCGACTTGCCCTTAGAGGCGGAACAGGTGGCGATCGCAGCGGTTTCCATCAGCGGCAACTTCTTGTTTGACCCGGCTACCCACCGAGATTTTCTAGGGGCACTTTTAGGAACGGGAATTGTGCGCGAAAAAGTCGGGGATATTGTGGTGCTGGGAGAGCGCGGTGCCCAGGCGGTCGTGGTGCCAGAGTTAGTCGATTTTCTGGGAATGAACCTGACACAGGTGCGATCGGTACCCGTAAAGACTACCCCCATTCCTCTGAGTGACCTGAAAGTTCGGGAACCAAAGAAAAAAGAGATGACAACCGTTGAAGCCTCGCTGCGATTGGATGCAGTAGCCTCCGCCGGATTTGGTATGTCTCGTAGCAAGATGGTGGATCTGATTAACGCTGGGGATGTGCGAGTCAACTGGAAGGAAATTACCCAGGCCAGTCATTCCTTAAAGGAAGGGGATTTAGTTGCCATTCGTGGCAAGGGGCGTCTGGAAGTAGGTGAGGTTGCTGTGACGAAAAAAGACCGCTTTCGGGTGCAGTTAACGCGTTTCATGTAATTTCTTCAGCCAATTCTTAACCTACACATTGGCAACCTCAGTCTGGGATAGGCTGAAGCACCTATTTTGTCAGCAATTCTCATTTTGAAATCAGGCCCGAAAACTGCGCTAAAGGCGCGCGGTTTTCGGGTATCAAAGCCAAGAGTTCACGCCCTAGGGGCGTGAACTCTTGGCTTTGATACCCATATTGAGAATTGCTGCTATTTTGTCATGCGCCTCGCGCGTGCCAAAATGGGTGTTTTCGAGTGCCGTGCGATGCGGGGTCCTCGAAA
This sequence comes from Leptolyngbya sp. PL-A3, assembly GCF_039962325.1. Taxonomy (NCBI): domain Bacteria; kingdom Bacillati; phylum Cyanobacteriota; class Cyanophyceae; order Leptolyngbyales; family Leptolyngbyaceae; genus Leptolyngbya; species Leptolyngbya sp. PL-A3. The sequence goes on along the minus strand of NZ_JAMPLB010000005.1, from coordinate 47,556 downwards.
ACACCCTTACCTCAAACTCAGGTTTGACGCTACTTAGTGACGCCAGTGTATAGGGTTAAGGGTTTGAACGACGTGATTGAAGCAAATGTAACAGAGTGTCAAACAGTTTCGTCCAGATTCCCGTTACAGTAATTAAATGTTCCTTGCTGGGTTCACGGGAGTCTGGGGCATTGGCTAGAGATCCCGCCCTATCTCAGTCCAGTATCTTTGGAGTTTTCAGGTACTTCTCGACCCTGCTGGAACCTCCTGGGTACGGTCTGTAGCACATGCATGATGGACATCCCTGTGCACTCATAACTGTTTGCACCTTTCTCACACTGCGAGGCGATTAGATTGGACGACACGTTTCAGGTATACATCAACCGGGTTGCACGGCTGACCCTACCGGAAGCTCACCGCACTCAGCTTCAACATATTCAAACCTCTCCGAAGTTTCGGTTGGGGCCGGATGGTGCTGTCGAGACTATGCCGTTCCCGGGGTTTTCGGTCATCACTCCTCCCTGGCGCGATGATGCCGAAAATAGTGAGTTCTATAGCCAATTACAGGAACTGCAGCAGTCGGTGGTCAAAGCATTGCCACCGGGCTTACTCGTACCCGTTCCGCCCGAAAGCTTCCACGTTACCCTGGCCGATCTGATTTGGGATGGGATTTATCGGGATGCTGCGGCTCGGCCAAACTTTGATCAGTTGTTGCGCGATCGCATCGCCCAAATCCTCCACGAAGTTCAACCAAGTCTACAAACCGGCATTCCGGCCTACTGGCAAATGCTGGGGCTCGCCATCCGTACCCGTGCCGTTAGTGTGTGCCTGGCTCCCAAAGATGAAGGAGCCTATGAGCAGGTGCTCGCTTTGCGGCGTGCCATCTATCAAAACTCTGACCTGATGGGCCTGGGAATTGAGCAGCAGTACCATTTGACCGCTCATATTACCCTGGGTTACTTCGGCAACATCCCGGAAGACTTAGACCGGGATGGTATCAGCGAAACCTTAAGCAACCTCAATCTGGATTGGTTGAGTCGAGAAAATATGCAATCTGTCTGGTTACACCGAGCAGAACTGCGTAAATTTGATAACATGACCTACTACTATCGGGAGCCCGATTGGCCAGTGGTTGAGTTATAACTGCTAGGTATGAAACCGGAATATGCCCCTCAAAAGAAAGATGAAGCCTTTGGGCTTGTGCCAATCTGGAAAAATCCAGCGGGCGATCGCGTGTTGTTAATTCAACACCACGCGGGCCATTGGGGCTTTCCGAAGGGGCATGCCGATCCGGGAGAAACGGCTCTAATGACCGCTTGTCGGGAATTTGAAGAAGAAACGGGGATTACCGAGTACAAGGCACTCCCCGATAAGACCTTTATTGAGCAATACCGCTTTATGCGGGATGGCTACAGGGTCGAGAAGACCGTGACCTATTTCCTGGCCTGGGTTTATTCCACAACTGTGGTCTGTCAGGAACAGGAAATTCGTAATTACGCCTGGCTCCTGTTTGACGATGCCGCCCGCCAGATTAGCTTTAATCCAGCTCGGCAAGTGTTGCGGCAGGTGCAGGCCCATCTTCCCACCCTTTGAGGCAACCGTCTGTGCCTTCCTGGTCAACCATGCGAACCCGCCGTGGCTTGTTTGTGGGGCTGGTAACGCTGGATCTGCTCTACCAAGTAGAATCCGTTCCTCTCCCTGATCAAAAGATTGTCGCCCTTGACGATACCCTGGCTGCTGGCGGGCCAGCTACGAATGCTGCCATTACCTTTGCCTATTTAGGTGACCTCCCCACCATTCTTGGGGTTCTAGGTCGCCATGCTTTGACCCTGCCGATTCAGGCTGACCTGGCTCAGCATGGAGTAGATTGGCGTGACCTGGATGAGGATACGTTGATCTCGCCCCCCGTGTCTTCGGTCCTGGTAACCCGTAGTACTGGGGAGCGGGCAGTCATTTCCCGTAATGCCACGCGGACGAAGGTGCCGGGCGATCGCCTTCCCCCATCTGTAGCAAAAGAATTAGAACAGCAAGCCTTCCACATCGTTTTGATGGATGGCCACCAAATTCCTATTGGGCGAGAAGTCGCCCAACACGCCCGTCAGTATGGCATCCCGGTAGTGATGGATGGTGGCAGTTGGAAAGACGACTTTGATACGGCGATGCCATGGATCGACTATGCCCTTTGCTCGGCACACTTCTCCCCACCGGGTTGCCGGGATGAAGCTGATGTAATTGCGTTCCTGCGCGATCGCGGTATCACGCACATCGCTATCACCCACGGCGGCGACCCCATCACTTATGTCACACCTGAAGAGACGGGCACTGTAGCCGTACCCACGATCCGGCCCGTTGATACGCTGGGAGCGGGGGATATTTTTCACGGTGCATTTTGCCATTTCATCCTGCGAACCGATTTTCGAGAAGCGTTGGCCCAGTCCGCAGAGGTGGCGGCACGTTCCTGTAAGTCTTTTGGCACGCGCCACTGGATGCGGGAAGGATAGATTTTCTCGTTTTTGAATGGAGTTATGACATGGGATGTGGAATCGCTCTACATCCCATGTCATAACTCCATTCAGCAATATCTAAACTTTTACCCGCTTTTAGTAATTCGCATGCATCAGCATGATGTAGGTTATAGCAGAACGCTACGACCTGTCGCGCTGATGCGTCCGAATGCCTATTGACTGGGAGCCGAGAAGAGGCAAGCCATGGCTAAGAAATATTCCGTCAACCTCGAAAACGATGAACTGATTTCCGTAGAAGTGGATGGCATAACCTACGGCAGCCCCTACGAAATTTCAGATAGCGCGGATCGAGCCAAGATACTGGCGATGGTAGAAAGCCAGGGTGCTCACGATAATACCCTTGAGGAACTGGGGATAGACGACGACATCTTTGATATGACGATGGATAGGCCGTCGCTAGAGACAACAAGCTCCGACGTTGACGTATCTATCGTGCCGAAGGTCGTCGGTTCCATTTTTCTGGGAGTTTCGGTACTGCTGTTAAGCCTGGCAGCCTATACCGGGCTCAGGACACGGGAAGCAATTGCTCACGAAGTTACCACTACCGGCAAAGTCGTAGACGTCGTGACCCGTAAGGATAAGGAGGGGGACGCTTTCTCTTACCCCACCGTCACCTTCTGGTTACCCGACGATCAGCAGCACACCACTGAGCTGGGCGGTGGTAGCACCCAATCGCCTTATGAAGTTGGTGAGCAGGTGACCATTGCTTATGACCCCGCCAACCCCGATGATGCGCGGATTAAGTCCGTCAGTAGCACCATCGGCCTCTGGTTTCTGCCCGTTCACCTTGGCTTTATGGGCACCCTATTTGGCGGTGGAACGCTTCTGGCACTCTGGCTGATCAAAACCGATTTTGGGAATTCCTCAAAGTCCTAATTTTTTGGGAAAGAACAGCTTCGCAACCCTCAAAAAACATTGCAGAAACGGGTTATGGTTTAAACCCACAGATGGGGTGTGATGAAAGGGGCACTTCGCCCCCCTTTCATCACACCCCATCTACAGGTCCAGAACACTACCCCGATCCGGAAGCCTTAGCTCACAGAAACAGGGTTGGACTTCGCCACACTGGGCCGCCAACGGTTTGCAATGGGCATGCGCCAACCAGAGCCAAAGGCGCGATCGCTAATCTTTAACCCCGGTGCAGCTTGCTTGCGCTTAAATTCTGCAATGGTCACCAGGCGCACCACCTTGTCTACCACAGCCGGATCATGGCCTGCCGCGACAATCTCAGCAGGGGATTGGTGATCCTCAACAAAGCGATCGAGAATGTCATCCAGCACATCATAGGATGGCAGAGAATCCTGATCCACCTGTCCTGGCTTGAGCTCAGCACTGGGGGGTTTGGTGATGACATTGTTAGGAATGACTTCTTGAGGATTTGACATGCCATAGTGCCACTCCTGCCAACCACCCTCGTTGAGCCACTGGCACACTGAATAGACCCAGGTTTTGGGCACATCGGCGATCGCCGCTAATCCCCCATTCATATCCCCATACAACGTGCAATAACCCACCGCCATCTCAGATTTGTTACCCGTGGAAATCAGCAAATGGCCAAGTTTATTGGACACAGCCATCAGCAACACACCCCGAATGCGTGATTGAATATTTTCCTCGGCTATCCCAAACTGGGTTCCTGCAAACACAGGTTCCAAACTTTTATCAAAAGCCTTCATGGGCTCTTCGATGGGGAGCGTATGGGTTTGTATACCCAGGTTGTCGGCCAGGGACAGGGCATCCGTGATGGAGTGGTCAGAGCTGTAGGGGGATGGCATCAGGATGCCGAGTACATTTTCAGAACCGAGGGCGGCGGTAGCGATCGCCGCGACCAAAGACGAATCAATTCCCCCGCTCAGCCCCAACACGACCCGCTGAAAACCACACTTTTGCACATAATCTCGCACACCCAACACCAACGCTCCCCAAATTTCCGCTTCGGGACACTCGGGCAATGGGGTGATCGTACCCCGCTTGATATTTCTGGTGTTAGGGTCAAAGGTGACAATGCGCAAATCGGTTTCGAAGGATGTGGCCCGTTCCACCACTTCGCCATGCCGATTAAATGCAACGCTATTGCCGTCAAAAATCAGGTCATCGTTGCCACCCACCTGATTGGCGTAGAGGATGGGCAAATGGCACCGCTTCGCCCCATGGTGCAGCATTGCTTCGCGCATGTGTTGCTTACCTACACAGAAGGGCGAGGCCGATAAGTTCACCACCAGATCAGCGCCTTTCGCTGCTAAATCATCCACCGGATTCACGTTATACGTGCGCTTGCCCCAAAACTCCTCGTCATTCCAGAGGTCTTCGCAGATGGTGACGCCGACCGTAACTGTGGTATCTCCGACAGCTACTTGAAAGCAATCGCTGGCATTGCCCCGCTCAAAATAGCGATCCTCATCAAACACGTCGTAGGTCGGTAGCAGCCGCTTGCGGAAATACTGCTGCACCTGCCCGCCTTCCAACAAAGCTGCCGTATTGTAAAGCGGTTTCCCACCCGACACGATCGCCTGATCATTGCGCTCCACTGTCCCCACCAGCACCGCTAACTCTGGGGGCAAATCTCGCGCCAATTGCTCCAGGGTGCTTTCCATCGTGGTGATAAAGCTGGGTTGCATCAGCAAATCGCGCGGTGGGTAACCACACAAAGCAAGCTCAGTGGTAAGGAGTAACCGGGCGTCTTGAGCGATCGCCTGCTGTGCCGCCTCCAAAATACGCTGAGCATTACCAGCCAAATCTCCAATCGTGGGGTTGAGTTGAGCGATCGCAATTTTCATAGCTATTAATTAGATAAACACCAAAGGTTTGTCTTTCAAAGGAGCAAACGCATCAGCGTCAAAGCGATAGAGCGCCGCAGGACGACCCGCCCCACGGGTTACTTTGACACCCGTATCCGTCAAGAACCCTAGCTTCAAAAGCCGCGAGCGGAAATTGGAATAATCAGAAAACCCATCCCCCAACACGGTGGTGTAAAGCTGGTACAGATCCCCCAGAGTAAACAGTTCAGGCAGCACATCAAAGGCGATCGGGCTATACTCCAACTTGTTACGAAGGCGGCGGTAGCCGTATTGCAGAATTTCACTATGGTCGAACGCTAAATCGGGAAGCTGGTTCATGGGAAACCAGGCAATGCCGCTAACCCCATCCGCAATAAGCTCGGCTTCTGCAAACCGTACCAGGGCGAAGTAGCTGACAGAGAGGTAGCGATTGCCATAACTATCCGTCGCTTCCCGTGGATCTCGACTGGGACCGCCAAAGGTATAGAGCTGTTCCAGGTACAAATTATTGACGCGAATCTTCTCAGCCAGCACCCGATAAGCCGCTTCCTCCAGGGATTCCCCCTCCCGCACCAGAGTTCCTGGTAAGGACCAGCGATGCAAAAACGGCTCTTTATCACGCAACACTAACAGTACCAGCAGCCGATTCTGGTCGGTATCGACCGAGAAGATGACATTGTCTACCCCGACTTTGAACTGGGCGAGTGCCCGCTGGGCAATAGACTTTTTGGGGCGGCGTCCTGGCATGTATACAATTTCTCTCGATGAATATATTCCTCAATGGGCGGCGTGAGCACGCCGGATGCGTGAGTTTCGCGGAAACGGGTGGATGAGATGGGAAGACCCATCAGGTCGGCGATCGCCACCCTGGCTCCCATCTGCTTTACTGTCTCCAGATCGGCTGTTTCAAGCTGGAAACCAGGGCGCGGAACTACCAGTAGCTTAACTTGCCGTAGCAGGTCTTCCACCCGATACCAGCGAGGGAGTTGGGGCACGAGATCCGAACCGATGACCAGGGTAAATTCGGCCTGCTTCCAGTGTGCCCGAGCCCGTTCCACCGTGACTACAGCCCGAGGGCTACTCAAGTCAGGAAAGAGTTGAATAGTTTGGCGAGGTGGATCGATCGCCTGAATCATCAGGCTCAGCATCCGCATTCGGTGCTCCAAAGGGGTCTGATGAGATTTAAAGGGGTTGTCAGAAGCCCACACAGCTACGCCATCAAAGTGATGGGAGAGCCAAACCAGAATTTCCTGATGGGCAGCAGTAGGGGGATCGGCGCTGGTGCCGAAGAGGGCGATGTGTTGCATTTTCAGGGGTAGATGGGTGGATGGGTAAATGGTGGATAGGTGGGGAGTTATTAATGGTGTTCAGTATAGGTTTGGTGGATGCGGTTGTGGATTTGGGTAGTAAGCTCAACCAGGGCGGGGGAGAGTTGGGGGGTGTAGAGGGTGGGTTGAGTAACTTGGCGGAGGTTAGCGGGAAGATGGCGAACCTGAGTAGTAGTGCGTCGGGCGATCGCACTTAAGGATTCCGGGTGCAATAACCGTTCTCCAGAACGCATGACAGGCTTTAAGAGCGGCTCTTCATCGGAATTTGGGGCTTCATTAGAAAGGACTAAGCGATCCTGGAGAAAGGTTCCGTCGCGATCAGTCTGCCGAAAAACTTGCTTGCGTCCGGGGTAGGTTACCTTGCCGCTGGCCGCTTTCATGGTGGGGATGCCGTCAATTTCAACCAACTTATACACCCCATTCACGGGGGAACCGCTGACAAGCCGAGTGCCCAAGCCATAACCGTCGATACAAGCTCCAGCCTCGTTTAAGCGCTGGATTTCGTACTCGTCGAGGTCGCCACTGGCAAAGATAGTGACATCAGGGAGAAGCGATCGCACCTTCTGCGATAACTCGATGAGGTTACCCGAATCCAGTCGCACGCCACTGAGCTCGATCTCCCCTGCCCGTACACGCCGAGCCAACGCCTGGGCAGCTTCCAGCGTATCGTACGTGTCAATGAGCAATGGGGCTTTTGGGAAATAACGATGGAAGGCTGTAAATGCCTGTTGTTCGCTTCCTTCCATTGCCTCTAGTGCCATCACCAGGGCATGAGCCATTGTGCCGCTGGGTCGATAGCCCAATTCCAGCGAGGCCAGCACGTTGGAGGTCGCATCCATCCCTCCAGCCAAAGCCGCCCGCGCGGCCCAGAGGGAGGCTTGAGGGCCAAAAGCACGCCGGGTACCAAACTCCAGCAGGCTAGCGGACTCACCTGCCACGTCCCGTAAGCGCGCTGCTCGCGTTGCCACTAGGGTTTGATAGTTCAGGGTATTAAGCAGATAAGTCTCAACTAACTGAGCCTGCCATAGGGGCGCTTCGATCCGTAGCAAGGGTTCGTTCGCAAATACCACAGTCCCTTCCGGCACAGCCCAGACGTCCCCCTCGAAACGAGCCTCTGCTAACATCTGCCAGAAGGCATCTGGGACGCTATCAAATACTCCGGTCGCTTGTAGCGCCTCGATATGCTCGGCAGTAAATTGCAAATGCTTCAAATAATCCAAAACTTGCGTCAGTCCCATGGCAACCAGATAGCCAAAGTTATCAGGAAGACGACGGGCAAATAGTTCAAAGCTAGCCCGCTTTTGATGCAGCCCTTCTCCCACATAACAGGCCGACATGGTGAGTTGGTACAAATCAGTTAGCAGACTGGTATCAGACAGACGCACTTGAGAAAGAGCCAGGGATTGCATAGGGCCACCATCCGGTAAGGGGCACGGGATAATTTTGTGATCTGGATGCATTAACCTCGACCGGGTCGACTACACCAACCCTCTATCTAGGCCCGATATTCCTGGTAACACAAGACATCGAATATAGTGATTTTAACCAAAAATATTCTGTCCGTCCAGAAAGCAAACAGCTATTTTTTCAACGTTCTCTAACGTTTGACTGAATCAAAGCCACCTTAAGAACCCCACATTATATTAAATACAACTAAAACTAAATATTTCTTAACTTCAATTTCTGCCAGTATTGTCCCCGTCACAGCAACCTTAATTTAGTTGCTGTAGAGTGCGAAGTAGCTCTGCCACAACAACCCATCACACATCTAAAACAGTATCTAACCTATGTTCAGGGATGGGACATTTTTCGCCCCCATCCCTAAACATAGGCAAGCAGAAGACTCAAAAGGCTGTGCCGCCCACTTCGGGGACGGCGCAGCCTTTTGAGTCTTCTGTTGATCAAGCCAGCAATTCTCAGCTTTGAAGCCCGAAAATAGGCCGCCGAAGGCAGGTTATTTTCGGGTTGGATTCCAAAATGAGAATTGCTGTGATCAAGCTGAGCTACTTGACTGTGAATATAACAAGGGCACAGCTAATGTAGCTGTGCCCCGAGTGTTTACAGTGATTCGTCATGTATTGATAGCAACAGCACTCAGATACGTAACTAAGGAACTTTCCCAAATTCAATCAGCCTACCTGGAGCGAAAACGGTATGACTCGTTAAGGAACGGGTCTTATTTCTTCAACTCCCGTTTAGATCACCTTAGAAAGTATTAGAAACCCTTATTGGGTGCTGCACTTTGACAAAGAAACCGATGTAATGAAACAGCTCCTTTTCCTTAATGGAGTGAACGATCCGTAACTTTACAGAAATCAGGTCGATTGAAAAGCAACATCCACATCGGCGAACTAAGGAACCTTCCGCGATTGATGTATTCGACTTGGAGCGAAACCTTTTAGCAATTCAGTTAGATAACTAAATTGTGGTTTTAAAACTCCCTTCTGTTTAGCTGGGAAAGTATTAGAACAACCTGTGAACTGCTGGATTGAGACAATGCAACAGAACTTGACTTAACAGCTCCTTTTACCTCATGTGGTGAATGATTTCAAAACCTTGTGGATTGAAATCGTCGGATAACAGGACTTTGCTGATAGCAGCGCCCAGGTAAATCAACTGAGGAACTTTCTTACATTTTCAATCGATACAAATGGAGTGAAATAATCTCAATAACCAGTTCAAGACTGTGCTTATTGTTTTCAATCTCCCATTTTGACTAGATTAGAAAGTATCAGGGCCACCTGTTGGGTACTGCACTTGGTCAACGAGACAGATTTGATAGGACAGCTCTTTTACCTCATGTAGTGAATATGAACTTGGCTGTTTAATCTGCCAGGGAAGCTATCTGCTTCAATTACTACTATAAAGCCTACAAACCAGGGATCAAGACCTTGAAATCAAAGTTTACTTTGAATGAGTATCTACTTCACAAAAAACCCCAAAGCTCCGTATACCAGAGGTTATGAAAAATGAAGATAATGCAGAAGTTTGCATTTTTATTCTCTAAATATCACAACCGTATTTTCAGGGATCATCTATAAATTATGATTAATTCCATAATTTTTACGTTTCAAGCAATTCAAATAAAACAAAAAAACCTCATTCCAAAGATGGAATTGAGGCTTTTTTATGGGCACTTACGCTCTCTCAATTGGCTCAGAGATGAGAACCACTAAACTCTGTTATTTGATCTTTCAAGCAAAAATAATCAATCTAATACAAGTGAATTGATCGTAGAAGATGATGAGATTTCTGGATCTAATCCACTATTGAGTTATTTTTCATCCTAGTAGTCTTCCCAGGAAGGAATTGGTGAATGATACTAAAGTTTACCTTGTTCCAAGTAGCTCGATTTGAATATATAAACCCCAAAATGCTGTATTTCGTATTCAGCAAGCGACACCGCGTTTTGGTTTTATCTTTAATAATGCAGAGCCCTCCTTCTAATATCATTTTGTTCCAGCAGAAATTTCTGTGTTTTAGGGCAGGATTTGAACCGCAGCGATCGCCCATCCTCCTCAAGCCTCATCCATTGCACCAAAACCCTGCCAAAATAAGAAAAATCGCGTCTTGGAAGAGAAAGCCGTGGCCAGGGTCGTTCTAGACAGCATTACCCGTCGCTTCAATAACGTAACCGCCATTGAAGACATAACCTTCGAAGTACCCGATGGAGAGTTTTGGGTGCTGGTTGGGCCATCAGGGTGCGGTAAGTCTACAATCCTGCGCACCATTGCGGGCTTAGAGGCGGTAACCGGAGGGAATCTCTATATTGGCGATCGCCGAGTCAACGACATTCCTGCCCGGCAGCGCGACGTAGCAATGGTCTTCCAGAATTACGCCCTGTATCCTCACATGACGGTGGCAGAGAACTTGGCCTTTGGACTGAAGATGCGGCAGGCCGAGCCGTCGAAGGTGCGCGATCGCATCGAAACCGTTGCCCGCTCCCTTAATATTGCTCACCTCTTAGACCGCAAGCCCCGGCAGTTGTCGGGAGGGCAGCAGCAGCGAGTGGCACTAGGCCGAGCGATCGCCCGTCAACCCCAGATTTTTTTGCTAGACGAACCTTTGAGTAACCTGGATGCTCAACTACGCGATGATACCCGCGCTGAACTGAAGCAGTTGCATCGAAATGTGGGCATCACCACCATCTATGTCACCCACGACCAGATCGAAGCCATGACCCTGGCCGACAAGATTGTGGTGCTCAACCAGGGCCGTATTCAACAAATTGGCGACCCGCAGACTGTATATGCAGACCCTGCCAATGCAATGGTCGCATCCTTCATTGGCAGCCCTCCAATGAATTTGCTTAACAGCATTTATCGCGAAGGTAAGTTCTGGATCGAGGGGCAAGCAGTCTCCTGCCCGGAACGGTTGCAAGGAATGTTGCGGTCAGCTCAGGGCCAGCGGTTCTCTTTAGGGTTGCGTCCAGAGCAAATTCAACTGGTTTCAGCCAACGGTTTAGCCTGCCTGGAAGGTATCGTAACCGTGGTCGAACCTTTGGGACGGGAAATCTTAGTCCGGCTGGAAATTCCCAGCCAGAATGGCTCCTCCACCCCGGTGATGAATCTTTGTGTTGCACCAGCTGAGCGGCCTGGAGTGGGCGATCGTCTCCACCTATCCTTCAACCCCGACCACTTATATGTATTTGACGCCTCCACAGGAGAGCGACGAGGATGAATGCTTCAACAGCCTTCTATCCTTTGTTTTTGGAACTACGAAGTTTCACCATCCATATATTACCATTCTGCTGAACTATTAATTTCTTGCACGACTGTAGAAAAGCTGGATACTTCTTATTAATATTTAGCTGTTTAAGCGCTGTTGTAATAGGGCACTTATACTTCTGGCTGAATTGGCTACCAACTATGGAAATAGTGATAAATTCCGAAGGTTTATTTGCTTCTATTGCTTCAATTATGGATACTATAGCTGCTTCTAGCTCTTCGGCGCTTTTAAGATTTAATTGTGCCTTTTGCACTGAATTGCTAGTAATTGTAATAGCAGATTTTCGAGTCTCACTTAGTTGTTGTTTAGCCTCCTGTCTTGCCTGATATTGTTTGACTTGCTCTGAATCTGGAAGAGTAAAGAGGCTAACATAAAGCCCAGATTCTCCTGGAACCTGATGAATAGCAAACAGGTTGGAATAGCTAACTAATAATTCCTTTACAGATCTACCAGGCAAGTAAGTTCCAATGATTTCAGAGATGCGAAAGCCTATTCTTTCCTGGAATCGTTTTGACACAACTGCAAGCTGAATAAAGGTTTGACTTGTTTTTTGTTGTTCTTCCCAAACAATATGTTGTAGGTGCATGATCGCATCTTCCAGGCTGGGCAACATTGCAGTTGGATATATACAGGTGTCTCCAGTACGGCTATTCAGAATAGAAAGAGTGCCATCCGACTGCTTTTGAATCTGGTAGGCGATCAACCCTTGTTGTTGTAACTTTATGTACAGGCTGGTCATTACTTTGTCAGAAGAACACACTAAAACTTCTTGAACATTTTTATAGTGTTCTTTCAGAGAAGTACCAACTGTAATCATCTTGCCATCGGCCATGTCCTTGCCTTTTGGTACATGAATCAGGTCATAATGGCGTTGATGCAATTCCTCATCATGTTTTCCGAGTTTTTTCCAGTCAGCAAAGGCAATCTTGACTTGAAGTGGATAAGTGCATAAACTAGCCAGAAAATTTTCTTGCTCGGCACTCAGTTGTAGATTTTCAGCATCAAGAAGCAGAAGGGAAATTCCCCTGTTTTCTAGCTCAGCTACGGTTGTTCCTTGATCAAGAATTTCTAAGTCAGATACTAGAAGCTGATATTCTTGCGTGCTTAAGAAGGTGGTATCAAAAAAAAGCTTCAATAGTTTTTGGCACTTCAAGACCTTTTGGTCATCGGGAACTTCGCCTAAAGTAGTGGCTAGTTTTTGAAATAGTTTGGACTGATTCGTCGGATTTTGCCAGTCATTCTGGCGAATGCCTTCAGCTAGCCAGTTTGGATTTTGTTGGTATTGAGTAGCGATCGCCTGACAAACCCTGTGGGCAAGCTGGGATGCAATATCCAAAGTATTTCTGGTGTCTGTAGACATTTTCGGTCTGGCAATACTGAGGTCATAACGTTATCAGTCAGTATTCCCGGTAGAGCTTGATTTATGACAGGAAACTAAGCCGGTAAGAACCAGTAAAAATTTACACTTCACAGAATCAAAATCGGCCTTCCAGGTGAAGTCAGGTCATACAGTTGGGTGACTTTTGTAGGGCAACTTGGTGGTTTTGCGTAATCAGTAGTCTGACATTGGGTATTCCTCAAAGGAGCTGTCACTACACCGCAACTCCTCGTCACGATTTACCGTTGGAAGGTTATAGACCGATGATTCATCACATTTCGATTGCAGCCCAAAATCCCCTTCATGTGGCACAGGTTCTCGCCGAAATTATGCAAGGCCAGTGGGCGCCCTTCCCGCCTCACCCCGGCAGCTATATGGCCATGGCGATGGATGAGCAAGGAACTATGATTGAGGTGTACCCCGCTCAAACGGTACTGGTTCCAGGAACAGAGGACGTTGCTTTTGCACAGAACTCCGAAGCCGGTTACTTTAGCCCTACCCACGTTGCCCTTTCTGTGGCGATGGAGCAAGCCCAGATTGAGGCGATCGCCCAACGGGAAGGTTGGCACGCGATCCGCTGTAACCGAGATGACTTGTTTGAAGTGATCGAATTTTGGGTAGAAAACCACCAGCTCGTGGAGCTGCTGACTCCTCAACTGGCTCCCCGCTACATCGCCCTGATGCACCCTGAAAATCTACAAAAGAACTTGGAAGCCTTCCTGGCAGCGGCCGATTTAGCCGTACCTGCCATGGCAACAGCCTGAAAAGTTTTTACAGCCTCGGTCCCATAGGTTGTATCAAAGGGCAAGAGTCGGGGGAACCCCCGACTCTTGCCCTTTGATACAACTTAATTCTGAAAAATAGTCAAAACTTGGTTAATCAAACAGAACTTTAAGGATGGATAGGTCATCACCAAAGGTTTTAGTTTGACTCAGGGTGCTAATTTCTTTGAGCATTTGATCCAGATTGGCCGTGATTTTCATATCTGCCAGTAAATCGATGAAAGTGTTGAATGTCCAGGCATGCGGTTCAGGTTGGCCGGGCACATCGTAAATGCCATCGCTGAACACGTAAAGCAGGCTACCCGGAGGAATTTCGCAGCGATTGCTGACGTACATTTCGTCGGGCATCATCCCAACAGGCATCCCAGGGGTCTTGAGCTTTTTGATTTGCACTGTGCCACCGCTCCCTGGAATCACGAGCACCGCAGGAGGATGGCCGGCACTGGAGTAAAGCAGTTGCCGCCGCACACGGTTATAAACCCCATACCAAATGGTGAAGTACTTGTCGTTCTGGTCGTCCATCTGAAAGGTTTCATTGAGGGCGCGCAGAACACTATGGGGTTGGTAGAAGTTGACGCTGGGGAGAGATTGCGATCGCAGCAAGTTTAGAACAGTAATGGATGGCAGCGCCGAACCCAACCCATGGCCTGATACATCCAACAGATATAGGGCCAGGTAATCCGGATCCAACCAGTAGTAATCGAAGCAATCGCCTCCCAACTGGCTAGAGGGGATGAAGCGCGAGTCGATCCGCACGCGCTCATTCATGGGAGATGGCAGAAGCGATTGCACATAAGAGGCTGCTTCCATCAGCTCCTTCTCCAGCAGCAGCTTCTGAGTTTGTAAATCTTCACTTAACTGGTGCAACCGCAGCCCAGCCCGCACTCTTGCTTGTAGTTCCGGCAGCTCAATGGGCTTGGTTAAAAAATCATCAGCTCCCGTATCCAGCCCCTGAACCCGGTCTTCAACACTTCCCCGAGCCGTCAGCAGGATAAAAAAAGTTGTGGAAAGATTGCTATCGGCCTTAACCTGACGGCAGACCTCTAATCCATCCATCACGGGCATCATCCAATCACAGATAATTAAATCGGGAGGATTTTGATGGGCATGGGCCAACCCTTCTTGGCCATCAGCTGCCAGATCCACGGTATACCCCTCAGCCTGCAATGCCTTGTGCAGGATGGTCTGCATTGTTTTGTCATCTTCTATTACGAGGATCCGGGTCATGGGAGCGTTATGCCGTTAACCGTAAAGCGTTGAGTGTAAAAGTTGATTATCAGAATGATCCTTATTAACGATTTTGGGAACATTGAGATAGAAATTTATAGAGAGGCATGACGTTCTTTCTTCGGCTTGCTAAGACAGGATATAGAGCGCAGTGCGACTTCACCATTAGGTCAGGGTCTTGAAAGTACTCCAGAGCCAACAACTTCAGGTCAGTACGGAACTTGTAGCCCTCAATCAAGTTCTATCCTGGTTTGAGGATTTTGACCACACTTTCATTCCAGAGGCGGTTTGGCTACAATGCCAGCTTGCTCTGGCTGAAGGCTTTACCAACGTTGTGCGTCATGCCCACAAGGGCAAGCCCAGCACAACGGTCATTGACTTAGAGGTGGTGATTTTGGAAGATCGCCTCGAAATTCGAATTTGGGATTATGGCCCACAAACCAATCTCAACGAAGTGATCGACACCCTATCACAAGAAATGGATCGAGAGGCTGAAGGAGGGCGCGGCCTGAAGCTGATGAAGAAAGTCGCCGATGTGTTGAAGTATCAGCGGGGAGATGATCAGCGGAATTGTCTACTCATCGTTAAGCAATACAACGCTCTTTAAGGGAAGCCAAAGTACCCTCTCTTGGGTCATGTTTCAAACGTGTGGATGGGGTGGAAGGGGCCCGAAGCGCCCCTTCCACCCCATCCACATGTCTAGAATGCGTGAGATCGCTAATTGTGGCAAAATTTGAGCCCGAGTACTGCCGTGTTGCACGACGACAGTACTCGGGCTCAAATTTTATTGTGGCAAGAGAAAACACGAATAGAAATATTGCTATAGAATTCCCTTAGCGTTTGGGGAGTAGGGCCATGCGGTGGGAAATGGGGCGTCGCAGTACCAATGTGCAGGATCTCCGGGGGGCTGGCGGGGGCCGCACAATGGTTGGAGGTGGCATTGGGGCTATCCTGGTGGCCTTATTGGTGTTCCTCCTGGGTGGAGACCCTTCAGCCATTCTGGGATCAGGGCCATCAGATTACTCTGCACCTCCCACGCAGACAGCCGGTAATGATCAGGAAATTGAGTTTGTCTCACGGGTCTTAGGCTCGACGGAAGATGTCTGGAGCCAGATATTTCAAGCCAATGGTACCCGGTACGTAACACCAGAGTTGGTTGTTTTTTCAGGAGCTGTCGAATCCGCCTGCGGTCGAGCTGGGGCATCTGTAGGACCCTTTTATTGCCCGTTAGATCAGAAGGTTTATATTGACCTGAGTTTCTACGATGACCTGAGAAATCAATTGGGGGCCCCAGGGGATTTTGCCCAGGCTTATGTGCTGGCTCACGAGGTCGGCCATCATGTGCAAAACCTGCTTGGTATCTCTGAGCAGGTGCAGAGTCTACAGCAGCGGGTAGGTCGGACTCAGGCTAATCAACTCTCGGTCATGTTGGAGCTTCAGGCTGACTGTTTTGCTGGGGTATGGGCTAACAATGCAGAGCAGTATTACCAGCAGCAGTACCTGGAAGAGGGTGACGTCGAGGAAGCGTTGAATGCCGCAGCTCAGATTGGAGACGATCGCCTGCAGAAACGATCGCAGGGCTATGTAGTGCCGGAGTCATTTACTCACGGTACATCGGCTCAGCGGGCTCGCTGGTTGACTACAGGTTTGCAATCGGGCGATATAAATCAATGCAATACATTTGAAGCCTCGCAACTGTGACTTTCTTCTAAAGGGGGGCCGGAACGGCGGCGCGTCCCCACACCCCCTCGGTCCCAGCAATTCTCATTTTGAAATCAGGCCCGAGAACCGCGCGCCAAAGGCGCGTGGTTCTCGGGCATCAAAGCCAAGAGTTCACGCCCGTAGGGCGTGAACTCTTGGCTTTGATGCCCATACTGAGAATTGCTGCCTCGGTCCAGGAGTTTTTCCTTAAGATACGTATTCGTCGGTATACTCTTGGGTTTCTACATCGAGTACATGAATGGCGCGATCGTAGATGGCTTGCGCTTCTTCTGGCGAGTTGCCGACGCTGAGCATGCCTAACTTGCCGTACTCAGAGAGGCAGCCGATTAAGTGGAAGACACATCCTGTCTCTAAGCTGCTGCTGAAATATAGACGGTTCTGGACAATGATATCCATCAGGTCTTCAGGGAGGAGCCCCTTATAGCGATCGTTCTGCAAGTTATCAGTTGCTACATAGTATTTGGGCTCGTTTCGCTGATTTAGAAACAAGCCTGTCTTACGGTCAAACCGTCCACCCGTTAATAGCTTCAGGGTCATGAAGGGGTGCGTTGTCCCCCCCTTTCGGAGGTTAATTTCGATCGCTTGAATATCCCAGGAGCCATCGGGTTGATGAATTGCCAGGAAATCGACGCTAAAGCGCTCTAAGGCTCCTTTCTCGGCTAACAGTTCGCCTACAGCGTAGCCATAATCCTGTAACTGAAGCCGATAGGCCTCGTCAGCAGGAAAATTACAGCCCAAAAAGATCTGGCCATCTGGCCCGCCCAAAATTTGGTCATGGGTGGAAAGAATTTCTACAGAGCCGTCGGGGTTGATACGAGCCTGAACACTCGGCGATCGCTTCTCTTCCCCTTCAATAAAGGCTTCCACAATGGCTCCCAACTCAGGAATACGGCGACTGTAGTACTCCCAGGTTTCGGTATCGCACTGGAAGCTGAGGTTGTGCATGGCCTGGGCGATCGCCTCCTGCCGTTCCGCAGAGCTGGCAACACCGGGTGCTACATGGCTAAGGGGCCGTAAATCTAGCAACGCATTGCCTTGGCCAGAGAAGCCTTCATTCAATTTCACCACCATCCGCTTGAGATGGGGCTGCCGTTCCCAGAGCTCGGCAGCTCCAGCTACCAACTCGTCAACGGTCCACGCTTCAGGACAACCATCGGGATGAGGGACATTGGCTTCGGCAAAAATCTGGCGGCTGCCGCTCTTGGTGCCCCAGTGCAGCAGATCGGGATCTAGAGCCAGCAGAGGAATTCCTAAGGCTACTGCCAGATCTCGTTCCATGGACGTCGAGTTAAAGCAAGTCATATAGGCGTCTTCTGCACGCAAGGCCTGACGGATGCGGGCCAGAAGGCGAGGCCGCTCCAGGATTTTTTGTGTCAGTGGGCGCGACGAAGAATCGTGGGTGGAGAAGAGCAGGAGACGATTGCGCGCGTGAGAAACCGGAATATCTGGCAACAGCTTCAGATAATATTCCACAATCGTCTCGGGAATCGGCTCAGAGGTAATGTAAATCAGCCGAGTATTCGGGTTCTGTAACCGAATTAATGAGAACAGCAGCCGTTCTTCGTAGTGAATGGCTCCTTTAATTTTGAGCAATTCCTGTTGATCCAGGCTGAGAGAAGGCACAATGACAATGTCGTGCGGTCGCTGATCGAAGTGGTCAACCGCCATCCAGCGGTTAGCCAATTGAGCCTGCAACGAGTGAAACTGATCGACCTCAAGCATAGGGGCAAGCGCGACTCCTAGCATGTTTCCTCTCCTATCAAACCTGGTGTTGAAAGCCCGTACTGTCCTGAAACGCCCCTTCTCAATAGAATTTCGGAAATTACATCACAACGACCTATAGACGTGATTATCCGTCGGCAACGACTGAACTGCTGAGTCTATTGCGCAATCTTAACCGGGGTATTCTGAAGATACCGCCCCTCAAGGTTTCCGTCCTCTCTCTTGATTCGTATAGATGGGATTATTAAGCAATGTTGCCCTCTGACCTCCTGATTAATCGTGTTCGAGGTGAGACGCTGGAACCCAAACGGTTGGAGCTGAATGGGAAGCATCGGGCGATCGCCACTGACCTGATCACCCTCTTTCAAAATCACGTCGGCCAAACCCAGGGAGAGCTGGAAAACCAACTGCGAGAATTGGAGGGGGAGGAGACTGATTTCAAAGTAAAGCGTGGCCTCGCCCATCTGCTCAAAAGTGAAGCCTTCAGCCAGTTCGACATCGTTAGCCCGTTGGAACCTCAGGAATTACGCCAGCGCATCTTTGCCATGTCGGCTCATGCTGCGCCCATTCCCCAAAACGCTACCGCCACCCTCAGCACCCTCGCCAACCATCTCAGCACCGAGCTCGATCGCGAAGTTCTTCCTGCCGAAATTCAGCGCGGGTTGTATGCTGACCTGCGCGAAAATCGCATTCTTACCAGCTTTGACGCCCCTGAGCCGGATGCTCTGCTACACCGTTACAACCTCTCCCAGGTGCAGGGCATTTTCTACAAAGCGACCCATATTCGCATCAACGCCCACCGCAACGATCCGGGGGAGTACAAGCTACTATTCCGTTACTTGAAGCTGTTTGGCCTAATGACCTATATCGAAGGGGATGCCGACCATGGCTTCACCCTGACCATTGATGGCCCCGCCAGTCTTTTTTCTACCAGCACCCGTTACGGCACCGACCTGGCGAAGCTTCTCCCGGCTCTACTCCATGTCACCAAATGGAGCCTGGCCGCCGAGCTTCAAGTCAAAGACAGCTATACCCAAAAGCGCACCACTCGCCGCTTCACCCTCCAGTCCGATTGCGGCCTGGTCACCCACTACCCACCGGGTAAACCCTACGACAGTATGTTAGAGGCTTCCTTTGCCGATCGCTGGGATGACCTCAAAAGCGACTGGAAACTGGAACGGGAAGTTGACCTCATTCCCATCCCGGGCAGCGTAATGATTCCCGACTTCCGCCTGGTTCACGCGGATGGTCGTAGCTTTCTGCTGGAAATCGTCGGCTACTGGCGACCGGAGTATCTCCGCAAGAAATTCTCTCAGGTGCGCCAATCGGGCA
Organism: Leptolyngbya sp. PL-A3; assembly: GCF_039962325.1. Lineage (NCBI taxonomy): Bacteria > Bacillati > Cyanobacteriota > Cyanophyceae > Leptolyngbyales > Leptolyngbyaceae > Leptolyngbya > Leptolyngbya sp. PL-A3. The sequence goes on along the minus strand of NZ_JAMPLB010000005.1, from coordinate 28,056 downwards.
GCGACAATCTGATTCTCGCTATCTCCGAACGGCTCAATCTGGAGAAAGCAGGGGTCCGAGTGGATAATATCCCTGCTCGCGTCGTGTGGTTCAAAGAGAAATTGAAGCCGAAGGATGTATTGGCAGCGCTTGAGTTGGAATGAGCCTGGCCCATTCAACTTAGGAGATTTCCAGATAAGAACTTCCCCATTATTTGGAAAAAAGGCGCGGCTTCGCCGCGCCTTTTTTCCAAATAATGGGGATATTGTTTCCCAGAAATCTCCTTAATTACTTGGCTAATACGAACGATAGAGAACCCTTGACTTTCAACCTTTAGAGGATTGGCCACAAGGCGGTAGGATCGTTAAGGACGATGAAGTTTTGATGGGTTTGCTTGTAACGATGCAAACCATTGGGTCGCCTGAGTGGGGCGATCGCACAGTTTTATGAGGGATTAACCGATGACGGCAGTATCAGCGAAGGTTCCGGCTTTTTGCGAGGGAATTCAATATTTTGGTGAAGACCTGCCTGGCTTGCGTGAGTATGGTCAGGAGGCGGCGATCGCAGAAGGGCAAACGGCGATCGCTTCTCCTCAAGATCCCGCTGCTGTCTATCAAACTCTGCTGTATGCAGATGCTCTGCGTTATCTGACGGTACAGGTGTGCGCCAGCAAGGCATCTGGCCACCCCGGCGGTTTCGCCAGCCAGGCTGAAACCTACGCCGCGATGGTCATGCTGGGCCACAAAAATATTCTGACGGAAGTGGGTCACCATGCCCCCGGCTTCTACAGCGCCATGTTCCTCGATCGCTCCCTGGAGGATATGGGGATTACGACCGTGCAGGAATTGCGCGATCGCTTCCGGGAAAAGCATGGTCTGCTGGGTCACCTCTCCGGCTTCATCCCCGGCATTCTGGCTCCCGCTGGCCCGTTGGGTCAGGGACAACACTTTGCGATGGGGGCGGCTCTGCTGCACCGCAACACGCTGTTCCCCTTCACGGTGGGCGATGGTGGTCTGGGTGAGCCGTACATCATGAGCTCCTTCATGCACTTCCACACGGCGTACCCCAGCGTCACCAACTTCCTACCGGTGCTGGTGTGGAACGGTTACTCTCAGGAACACCACAGCATGGTGTCTCTCAAGACCAATGAAGAGATGACGGCCTACTGGCAGGGCAACGGCTTCGAGGAAGTCGTGCTGATCGACGCAAAAGATTTCGACGACCAGAACCAGCCCGGTGATTATGTCGATAGCACCGCTTTCTCCTTTGAAAAGCGTCTCGCCTTCACCCAGGCTGTGCTGGAAGCTTCGGATCAGGCAGCCCGTTCGGCCCTCGGTGGAAAGCTGACTGTCTTGATCATCAAGCAACTGAAAGGTGCCGGGGTTCACGCTCGCGGCGCGAAATCCCACAACCTCTACCCGAAAGACACGCTGGATGCTCCTCACATCGTTGAAGCCCTGAAGACCCGCGCCCTGCCTTCCGTCGCGTGGGAACTGGTGCGGACAAACTGCGAACGGGCCGGTGGTGGTCCTTCGGCTAAAACCGCGGTGACCGAGTTTGAGTACCCCCTTGCCGATTTGGGAACTCTGCCCCTGGAAGAGTACGAGGTGGGTGGTGAGCCCAAGATTTCGACCACCGCAATGGGTCGGCTTGTGGGAGAAGTGGGGACGCGCGATCGCACGTTCCTGGTCACCAACGCCGACGGTAACGAAGCCTCGGGCATTGGCAACATCAACCAGGCACTCAAGATCATCCACCCCACCACGGACGACCTCTATAATCAAGCACCCAACGGCCAGGTGTATGAACCCCTCAGCGAAGATGCCTGCGCGGGTTTAGCAGCCGCTCTCTGCTTGATGGGTGCCCGTACCCTCTGGTGTTCCTACGAATCCTTCGCGATCAACGGCTTACCCATTTGGCAAACCGTGACTCAGGCGATGGCCGAGTTGCGCCGCCCCACTCCTTCCACCATAACCCTGTTCACTGCTGGCGCTCTGGAGCAAGGCCGTAACGGTTGGACGCACCAACGCCCCGAAATCGAAGCCTACTTTGCGGCGATGATGCGAAATGGTAATGTCTTCCCCATGTTCCCGCCGGATGCCAACAGCATTCAGGTGTGCTACGACTGGGCACTGACCACCAAGAACAAGGGCATCGTCATCACCGCTAGCAAGTCGCCGCTGCCCATCCGCACCACCTTTGAGCAGACTCGCCAGGGATTGCAGGATGGAGCCGTTGTGCTTCAGGAAACCCCCGGTGAGAAAAGCGTGGTGTTCGCCGTAGTCGGGGATATGGTGTTGAAGCCTGTGTATGCGGCGGCTGAAGCGCTGCAAGCTCAAGGTATTGGCTCTCGCATTGTCTCTGTCATCAATCCCCGTCGCCTCTACCGCTCCAGCGATGTCGCCTGGGACATCTGCTCAGAGCCGGATGGTGATTTCCTCAGCGATGCCAAATTTGCTGAGATGTTCGGTGGCGATGTGCTGCTGGGTGTGACGGGTGGCGTGGCCTCCATGCTGGAACCCATCATGTTGCGATCCACCAGCCAGCGTGACACCTTCGCCTGGAAGCGTGGAGAAACCACCGCAACGGCAGATATGTTGCTGGAACTGAATGGCATTACAACGGATGCGATGGTGAAGCGGGCGATCGCTCTCCTCGGCTAATGTAGATAGCCGTTATTTATGTTGATCAAGTAAGAGAAAGTCGTGTGTGGTTTGTTACGCCATACACGGCTTTTTTTAATACTCAATTCACTGACAAGTTGGTTAGATTGGGCGATCGCTCCTGTTGATTAAACTCCCTGCGTGAATTGTTACACAGCAAAGCCGCGCAACAATTCACATCTGCCAAAAGCAATTCATACAGGAGGTCTATTCTTTAGGTCTTAAGGTGATTCTAAAATCTATGAATTTCATCTGAAGTATTTGGCAAATTTCTTGCGATCCTCCTAACCGGGAATAATATGGAGAAAGTTTCTTGCGATCTTCGCCATTCCGGGTGATCGCAAGAAACTTTCCACCTACCCCCTCATTTTGAGATGATAGGCAGCAAGTTTCTGTATACCAAGTTCTTATATCGCCGCTTTGCGTAAGTAATTACCTATTAGGAACAACTAGTAGGTTATTCTCAGGATATCAACATTATGAGTTGTCCGAAGTGTGGTGCGGTTACCTACAAGTCGATCAGTGGAGCAGACATCTGCCCATCCTGTGGATTTGGCTCAGCTTATATGGCTCAGCAAGCTGCCAAGAGACAACAGGCAATTGACGAATTTAAGCGGCTAACAGAAACCAAACCAGATAAGTCATTTGTTAACGGTTCATGGACACTGCATATCCATTACTGGGCGCGTCGTACAAAGAACGAGGGGCAGTATGGTGTGCTTCTTCATCAAGGTGCAGTAGTTGAGCCTCAACAAATTGGTGAAGTCATCGAAACAGATTTAGGGAAGTTAAAGTATTACTGCCATCTTGAAGATGAGAAACCAACCTGGGAACCTTCAGGCTGGAACTTTGCAGATCCCAGCAAGATTCACTCATCGTTGGGCAAAACAGTTGAAGAATTTGCCGTCAACCACATGGATAACAAGACTGATTATTATAAGAAATTGGAAGATGATGAAATGAGATAAAAAGCCTGTTGCACACTAACCCAGCCAAAATTGGTTGATGCCCCCAACAAGCTGTCTGCGGCAGGTAAAGGGAATTGTTAGATCAGTCTAGATATCTCAAATATAGTTGAATAAGGGGCTTGCAAAGTATGTCAGAAACAAGCAGATTTCCTTCCATTGCCAAATTGGAAAGACGAATGCGCCCAGGAGGCTACTCTACACAAGGATTTCTTGGGCCGATCGAATCACTTCAAGTTGTTATAGCGCGTGACCAAGAAACTCTTGAGAATTTAGGTGTTTCACATGAAGAAATTGCTGAAGCTTTGGAAAACATATTGCAAGTGGTAAAGGAGCAAATAAGCCAATTATTACAGTTTAGACAACGCGGAGAAAAAGTACAGGAATATAGGAAAAGGGGAGAGGAGTATAGTGCAAGAAGTGTCCATATTCCCGACTTATATCATCATGAATCTATTCCTAGTTTCTCCTTAGAAAATCTGCCCAGCGTTGATCAGGGTTACTTAGTAGGGAATAAGTTTCACGTTTTCATCGCCCAGTATCGCGGTTTGCAAGAGTGCCCATGGGAATGTGAACATGAAGAATGGAGTAGCTTTGACTTCCTCCTTCTAAATCGTGAAATAGGTGAATACGTGACCGGCCCTGGTATGATTGTTCACCTACTGCGTAAACATCATTTTTTTGAGGGCTTAGAAAGCCCGTATCGAGTAGACCCTGCAAGAGCCGTTCGAGTTCTGGGTCTTGGTTCTAACACAACTATTAAGTGAAGTAAGCGATCGCAATCTAACTACTTTGATGTAGCAAGAGCAGGCCCCTTGGGTCGAATATAAAGGTATTGCAGCGCTTTCTGAGTGAGCGGCTAAAATACAACTCTTCAACCATCTGCAACTAAAGAATAGCGTGTCTATAACATGACCATCAAAAGCAGCCCGTTACTGAATAGAGCTATAAAATGGGGTGCGGAACTGCAGTACCGCACCCCATTTTATAGCTCTCAGCAACACCAAAAGCAGTTGGCTTCTGTCATGTTGCGTCAAGCCATTTGCCACGTCATTTCCTGACCTGCCCGTAAGGGCACGAGCCCGGATTCCGTAAATGGAACTTCATCGGGAACGCGCCACGTCGTTCTGGTCAACGTAATCTGTTCAGTATTGCGTGGGAGTTGATAAAAATCTGGCCCATAAAAGCTGGCGAACGCTTCAAGTTTATCCAGTGCATCAACGCTCTCAAACGCTTCTGCATACAGCTCCATCGCGTGCAGAGCCGAATAGCAACCCGCGCAGCCACAGGAACTCTCTTTGCCATCGCGAGGATGGGGGGCGCTATCGGTACCCAGAAAAAACTTCGGATGGCCAGAGGTCGCCGCTTGCAAAAGTGCGAGACGATGCTCCTCACGTTTCAAGATTGGCAGGCAGTAGAAATGGGGTCGAATGCCACCTTGAAATAGAATGTTGCGGTTAAACAGGAGATGTTGTGGGGTGATCGTTGCCGCAATATTGTTGGCAGACAAAACGTACTGCACCGCATCCGAGGTAGTGGCGTGTTCAAGCACCACGCGCAGGTTCGGAAATCGCTGCTTGAGGGGAATCAGATGTCGCTCGATAAACACTTTCTCGCGATCGAACATATCAACATCTTGATCCGTCACCTCCCCATGCAGTAGTAAAGGCATGTCTACCTGCTGCATCGCTTCAAAGACGCGATCGCACTGACGAATGTCCGTCACACCGAAATCTGAATTGGTCGTTGCACCCGCTGGGTAGTACTTGACCGCTTTAACAAACTGAGCTTCTTTAGCCGCGATAATTTCTTCAGGGCTCGTGTTGTCAGTCAGGTAGAGCGTCATCAATGGCTCAAACCGTTGGCCATCTGGAATGGCTGCGAGGATGCGATCGCGATAGGCCGCAGCATCAGCCACCGAGCGGATTGGGGGCTTCAAATTCGGCATGACAATAGCGCGGGCAAACTGACGCACCGTATGGGGTAGAACCGCTTTCAGTGCCGCACCGTCGCGTAGATGTAGATGCCAGTCGTCAGGTCGAGTTATCGTAAGCTTTTGCATGTTTCAAGTATAAAACCGCTCGTGCTTCAACAAGGCAGACACATGTTAATAACAGCAATTCTCATTTTGGAATCCAACCCGAAAATAGCCCGCCTTCGGCGGGCTATTTTCGGGCTTCAAAGCTGAGAGTTCCTGCCCGAAGGGCAGGAACTCTCAGCTTTGAAGCTCATACTGAGAATTGCTGTGTTAATAACGGCTATGCACACCGGCTATGGAATACTGAGCTGACTTGCTGCCGCTTATCCTGGTTGCAAGTTCGTTTTACAAATCTCATGCAAATTAGAAGCGCATTGCCATCCGATAGTACAACTATCGCAGAATTACTCACCTCATTGGACTATCCGGGCACTGAAGCATTCATTGATACCAGGATCAAGCAACTGCTTTCGCATCCCGATGCGGTTCTTTTGGTGGCAGCAGAAGGTTCTGCAGTTCTCGGATTTGTCTCACTGCACTTTATTCCCCAGATAGCGCTAGAAGGAGACTTTTGCCGCATCAGCTACTTCTGCGTGGCAGAGACGGCGCGCAGCCAAGGCATTGGTGCCATGCTGGAAGCCGAAATTACTGCTCAGGCCCAACAGCGTCGGTGCGATCGCATCGAAGTTCACTGTCACAGCCGCAGAGAGGCCGCCCACAGGTTTTATCACCGCCAAGGATATACGGAATCCCCTAAATACCTGATGAAGTCCCTCAAAGAAACCTACTAGTACGCTGAGGCGGAAATCCATCACCTATGTTTTGTGTGGGGTGCGAAGCACCCCACACAAAACATAGGTTGTGAACTTAGGCCGCAGCCTACTAGGTGCTTGCGGTAGACTCACCCTCGCTCCATCCCTGAGCCCGAAAGCTATGCCACAGAGAGCGCATCATGCAACGTGACATCACCGCCAGACCCATCACAAACTTTGTCAGCGGGCACCTCGATCTAACTCAGGAGGAGTTCGATACTCATTACCGCCCACGCCTGGACGAAGCCTTGGCTCACGGCGATTCATTTATAATCGGTGATGCTCAGGGTGCCGACATCCTGGCCCAGAATTACTTGTTTGGTAAAACAACGGCAGTAGTGGTTTATCACATGTTTACCAGCCCACGAAACAATGCCGGATTCAACATGCGCGGTGGCTTCAAAACCGACGCAGAACGAGACGCACAAATGACTGCGGATTCGGATCAGGATATTGCCTGGGTTCGGCCCGGACGTAAGAATTCTGGAACTCAGAAGAACATCGATCGCAGAACTCAGAACAGCGGGCCAGCCCCTTCCAGATCCAAAAACTAATTGTGCCGTCGCTCAGCAACGGCACAATTAGTTTTTGGATCCGAGTTTTTCGGATTTACCCGACCGTCCCAGGGCGTGGGAAGCTTGGCAAATCTACCGACGCAAGGGAATCAATTTTTTTGAGGGGCCGAAATGGGTAGACAATTGGAGCCGGAGAAGTCCCGTTAGGGTTTTGTGGGGAAACCGGGGGAATGGGCTGAGACCGGGTAGCTGCATTCTTTTGCTGGAACACCTCAGACGGCATAGAAAGCTGAGGCTTGGGAGTAGGATCTTTCACCCGTGGAGGCGGGACGAACTGCCCAACGTCCTCTGCCTGACTGGCGCGGACAACATCCTCAGGCGAAACTTCAACCAAGCGGGCGAGATCCTGCCAAACATCCTCCTCTGCGGTAGGGTCTGCTACCGGATCCTGCCGCAATAAATTCGTAAGCACAGATTTTAACTCTTCTGCTGCCGCTTGCAGAGCACCAGACGATGCCTGAAGCTCGGGATCGGCGTGTCCAGTTGACTCGATTGGAAGCTGCAAAGGCGGGATGGGAGACCCATCTATCAAGGGGGTGTACGGCTCGGGGGCGGGGGCGATCGCCGCACTTTGAGCCGCGTTAGGCTGATTCGGAAGCGGTAAGGGTTGCCCCCGCAGCACATCTAGCTTGGAAGGCAAGCTGGCATTGTCACCGGACGACCAGGGCTGAATCTGACGTACCTTTGGCGACAACGGCGGCGCAGGAATCACTCCAGGAATAGGTTCCACTACCGAAGCATTAGCCGCCGACATATCCGGCAGATCGAAGGGTGGCGTGGAAACTTCTAGGCACCGTTCTAGCGCAGCCTTGAACTGAAGGGTATAGCGCTGTTGTCGCTGCAAGCGCACCTGTAGGTCACGGTTCACCTGTTCACGTTGAGCTAACTGTTGGGCTTGCTCTTGCAGTCGTTGTTGCAACTGGGCATAGTTGCTTTCCAGATGGGTGATATGGTCCTGGTTGCTATTTAACTGCTCTGAGAGAGTTTCGATTAGCACCTGCTGCCGCTGGCTGGCCTGATGAGCGCTTTCCAATTCTTGAAAGAGCTGGGTGACCTGCTCAGCCGAGATCAAGGGGCTTGCTGAGGTGGGAGCGACTTGCCCGAAGTCCGTCCTCTGGCTATGTTCTAGAGCATCCTCTAAGTGGGCAACCCGATCGAGCAGAGCACTGTTACATTGATTGAGTTCCTGAATCAAGCTGATGAGCTCGTTCACGTCAGGGGCGTGCTCCGAAGGCTCCTCAACAACCTGAGCCTGGGGAGCGGGCATGGCGACAGCGGGCGCTTGAGGCGGAATTGTGCGCACCGACCAGTTGGGCAGGTCGATGGGAGGACTGGGTTGAGCCCCTGGAGGTGGTGCTTTAGCAGCCGTGGCCTGTTCCAAATCGCTAACCCGCATGGCTTGAGGCGGATCTACGGGATGCCAGTCCTGCTCTGCGATCGCGGGAAACTCTCCCTCAGAAACCGAAGCTGAATCAGTTTCGGCAGCTTCGGAGAACTCTTCCCAGCCGGAGTACCAACTTGCAGCGTTCTGGTTGGGCTGAGAGGAATCCGAACGGTTTTCAGCAGGATAGTTTTCGCTCATAGTTTAGGAGGTGCCATGAATTAGCAGAACTGAACCAGCGCAGAGGCTCTAAAGCGATTAATGAATATACAAAGGATAGCGATTGCACCCGAAATATTCACGCAATTTGTAGATTTTTAGATGCGAACGAAATAGGTTTTCCAGAGCAATTCGACTGTAGCGCTCAAGGAGCAAAACGATTCTACATTTAGTAGCACAGAATTGAGCTTATTCCGCTACCTCATATCCCTTTTCGATCAGATAAGGGATACACGGAACAAAATTCTACTCCATCCTTATATCCGTTCTGATTAAGAATAATCGGGAACGATTGGGTTGATGGGCGATCGCCATCCAGAATGTTGTTGGGACAGGTGTGTGAAGCACATCTTCCTCAACAACCCTCCACAACAGACTTGTCGAGCTTAGGAGATTTCCAGCAATGGAATTACTCCCCGGATGTTGGTGCTCTGCCCGCTTCGCGGGCAGAGCACCAACATCCGGGGTAAATTCTTATGGAGAAACCTCCTTATGCCATGGAACACCTCAGCTCAGGCATTCCCAAAGTAGTTCTTTGTGCAGCAGGGCACGATCCACTAGAGAGCTGCGTTGCTCTGGCAGAAGGGCATCTCCGTTGGCATAGACTTCGAGCCAGGCATGGGTGATTTTGGCAGGGCTATCAGGAATTTCATCCAGCGTCCACCCGGCCAAATTTAGCTCCTCCATCAACCGAGAGACCTTGGGATCATAGCTGAGGGCAAAGCAGCGACACTCGGCGGCAGCGGCCATAATGAGCCCATGCAGCCGCATGGCGATCGCCATCTCCACCCCATGAAACACCCCCATCAACTGCTGCGGATGGGTCAGTTGCAGAATCTCGCTGGGGCCGGGTAAGCGGGGTTGAATGGCCTGGGCGATCGCCAAATCCTGCACCGGGTAAAACGGCACCAGCAGAATACACACCTGGGTTGCCGTTTGAAAATCAATGAGAGCACGGGTGAGAGCTTCCAGGCGAGCTTCAGTGAGTTGAGCATGGGGCCGCAAAATAACGGCCACACGGGGAGCCGGTAAATCCCATAAGCCCGGCACCACCTCCCGATGCAAAGCCCAAACCGGATCGGGGGCGAGGGTTACCGGGATGCCCCAATCACTCAAAAGTTGAGCAGAGGCACCATCGCGCACACTGACTGCCGAACATCGAGCAAAGGTTTGACGAGCCAGCCAACGCGTCGGGGTGCGATGCAAAGGGCCGATACCCTGAGCCCAGGCAATCGTCTTCAGGCCCAAACTCTGGGCCAGAGCCATGAGCCCCCCATAGTACCAGGGGTTGAGCCAGCTGGTGGCATCCTGCATCAGACTCCCGCCACCCCAGATAAACACGTCGGCGCGGCGCAAAGCACGAATAACCTGGGGCAGGGCTTTGCGATCGCACGCCTCCACTTCATAGCGTGACTCCGTCCAGGGCGGATTGCCCGATAGCACCAGCGGCGTCACCGTTGGGGGCAGCATTTGCAGCAACGCCCCCAGCAATGCTTCATCACCGCCATTGCCCATGCCGTAGTAGCCACACAAAACTGCCCGCATCGTTATCTATACACTCGACTTCAAAGTTTTCAGAGCCATCTGTTCAATCGCTATCCTCGGAGGGTGGGCATACGACCCACCCAAAACGCAGGCAGGCAAGATGCCCACCTCACACAGGAGCTATTGACCTGTAAAAGATAACAAGGGGGCTCCTGCTCCTTACAATAGGGCAAAAGGTTTCTCTCGTTGGGTCTTCTCCCCATGCATGTTCTGTCGATTCCCACCTGGATGATTCACATTTCTAGCGTGGTTGAGTGGATCATCGCCATTTGGCTCATCTGGAGCTATGCCGAAATCACGCAAAACCGCTCCTGGCGCGTGCTGTCTTACGGCATGCTGCCAGCTCTGGTCAGTGCAATGTGTGCCTGTACCTGGCACTTCTACGACAACGCCCCTGAACTCTCCTGGCTAGTCACCGTTCAGGCAGCAATGACCCTAGTCGGCAATATCACGCTGTGCCTGGCAGCCTGGTGGATCTGGCGGCGATCGCCCTCCCGCCAAGCCTGAAGCATAACAAAACCTCAATTCGGAATAAGCCCCAAAAGGGCTTTTTCAAGGGGTACACAATGTGCGCCCCTTGAAAAAGCCCTTAACCCGACACCACCCAAACCTGATCGAAATCCACGGATGCAGCAGCTCGCACCTCCCATGCCAAACCTCCTTGCCGAGGGGGACTGGGGAACGGGAAGCCATTCCCCAGTTGGGAGATTTGGAGGGCAACGCGCCTCCAAGCGAGATCGTTGCAGCTACCAACTATCTCCGAAAGATCTCCTGCATGAATCGATTTTGTGAGGGTGTGAATTGTTGCACAGCAAAGCCGCGCAACAATTCACGCAGGAAGTCCAATGCGGTTAGTGACAAACCCGCCAGGAAACTACTGCCCAACCGCCGCAGGCATATACACATCACAAACAGCGATCTCGCGCCCATCAATCACTTTGAAATTTCGACCTATACCGGTTTGCGGGTCGATCATGCCACCTTCCCCACCAAAGATACCCTCCCGACGCCCCATGATGACTTCCCACTCCATCGCCACATCGGCTGCGTTTTTATACACGCAAATGGTTTCCATGCCGGTTCCTTCAGGAATCTGCTGGTTGAAGGCGAACAACTGCTCAGTGCGGTTGTAGGTTACGCAACTACCTCCCCGCAAACCCCACACTTCCATGCTGGTATCGGCTGAGGCAATGTCAATATTGATGGCTGTACGGTACTCAGCAGGGCTGCAGTCAGCCAGAGCCGCTGCCCAGCAGGATTCATCGTTACAGGCCTCCAGGCTATCCGGACGGGTTTGGCTATCAAAAAACGATGGGGGTTTGAGCCAAAGCCCCAGGGGCCACCAGCATCGACAGAAACACAACAAGCCCCCTTAACCCTTGATGCACCCTGCACCGATCGATTGGACTGATACTCATTTCTTCTAGCCCTCATAGGTGCAGGTGATAGATTGCGATTATCCAGGCACACGATCTAGATAGGACGCGTATTTGAGCCTTCAATCTAACCCATGCGATCGCCAACCGCCAGAGGGAAGAGAAAGCTGAAGATTTACACAAGGGAACTCTCCGGGGTACCAGATATCCATAGAATAAGTTGATGGGTCAGGAGATCCAAAAATCAATCGTTCAAGGAGTTGAGGGATGCCTGCCGCTGTTGGTGTCATTCAAACACTGGGGTTTCCGGGGGTGCTTGCTGCCGCCGATGCCATGGTTAAAGCGGGCCGGGTCACACTGGTGTATTTTGGGCTGGCGGAACGGGGCGAATTTTTAGTGGCAGTTCGAGGCAGTACCTCTGAAGTCAAACCCGCTGTGGATGCTGGGGTCGAAGCGGTTACGAAGGTTTACGGTGCAGAATTGGTGGATTATTGGATCATCCCCAATCCTCCCGAAAACCTGGAGGCCACTCTCCCCATCAGCTACACTCCCGAGGTCGAGCCCTTCATGTTTATGTAGGGTTTGTGGTGCGTTCAGGACAGGAAATGAACGCAACTTTAAGGTTTCTAACACAAAGCCGGGCCACAGCCCGGTCAGTTCTAATGACCCCTTCGCTGAATTAGTACGAAGGATTTCACGTTCAGGAGAAAACAATGCCTATTGCGGTCGGAGCACTTGAAACGAAAGGTTTTCCTGCGGTGTTGGCAGCAGCGGATGCCATGGTAAAAGCAGGACGGGTTACCCTTGTGGGCTACATCCGGGCTGGAAGCGCCCGCTTCACCATTATGATCCGGGGTGATGTCTCGGAAGTGAAGCAGGCTATGGATGCCGGCATCGAAGCGGCCCAGAATACCCCCGGCGGTGCCCTGGAAACCTGGGTCATTATCCCTCGCCCCCATGAAAACGTGGAGGTGGTTCTCCCCATCGCCATTGGTAACGATGTTGAGCGTTTCCACTCCACCCTGGGTGGCGGTTTTACCCTTCCTCCGGCAACGCGATAACTGGGTCCCAGGTTTAGGTAGGGCGATCGCCCTACACAATTCCTACATAACAAAGAGGGGGTCGTGCAATGCACGACCCCCTCTTTGTTGTAAAAGCCTTAACGCAGAATGAATTACGTAGCAGCATCAGAAGGAGGTACCGGGTTAGGGTTAAGCCACCTCCCCAAAAAGCGACGGGTCTGCCGCACAAATACGATCCATCCGACGATCACCAGGATGCCTGCCAGCACGGGAACCGTGAGGGCCAGGAGCGTGAGAGCGATCGCCAACCCCAACTCGATCGTAGCCAGCACCGGGTTTGCCAGCCCAGCCGAAGTCGCCGTCAGCAAAATGCGAATGATCCAATTGCCCCCACGGGTGATCCCCGCCGCACCGCCGCCGACCAGCAGCGCAAAAATCCATTGAGCGAGAGGATTCATCGTGTCGGGAGCCGCAGAAGCGGTAATCAGGGTACCTGCCAGCATGGCCAGGGGAAGGGCACCCAGTTCCAGAATGTGATCGAACCAGGGAATGTAGTAGCCCCCGACTTCAATAGCGCTGGCGATCGCAAACAATACCAACGCCTGATCCGACTCCACCCACTGAAAATCATCGGGGATGGGCACATGGCCTAACACCGAAGCGGCACTCAGCATGAGCAATGGTACGAACACTCGAAAGCCAGCGGCAGCGCTCAGGCTAATGCCAAGCATGAGTTCAATTAGCGTATCCAGACTCAACCAGTGTTCCACAAGCGTCCTCCGGCCGGGGTTGGGGCTTTGTGTTCAGTCTAATCGTTGCGCCAGGATGCCGGGGTGTTGTGCCCCCTCGTTTATGCCCGACGACGTAGCAAGTTGCGGAGTTTAGTGACGGCAAGCACGAGAACACCAATGACGAGGAGCCCTGTGAAGAGAGGAAGGGCGATCGCCAACAAAGATAACACCGTCGAAGATCCCAGCTCCATCGTCGCCAGAAGAGGATTGGCTAAGCCCCCAGTTGTAGCCGTAGAAGTCAGGCGAGCGACATCCGTCATGCCTTTCACTAGACCCGCAGCACTGCCTCCAGCAATGATCGCCAGTGTCCACTGGAATAATGGGCTCATTTCTCCGGTCACAGATGCCGTCGTGATGACGCCTGCAACCACCGCGATCGGAGTCGCAATCAAATCGAGTAACTCGTCAATCCAGGGAATATAATAAGCCCCCACCTCCAGCAGGGAGGCAATGGCAAACATGATCAGGGCGGGCACCGTGCCAATCCAGGAGAAACCCTGAGCCAAAGATAAATGACCACTCTGGGCCGCAATACTCATCACAAGAAATGGGACAAACACCCGAAAGCCAGTTGCGGCACTCAGGCTAACGCCCAGCATTGAACTGAGGAGTAACTCCACAACACCCTCCAAATCTGCTCGCTCATTGTAGCGAGGCTGTTCTACTTGCTCGTGCAAATTGATTCAGTCCAGCACTATGGCGTCCATAGGCACCCTAGTGCTGGACTGAATCAATTTGCAACCACTATGAAAGAACTGATCGGACTGGTTATACAAAAGTTCCCGGCTTCCTTGCAGAAACCGGGAGCTTTTGTAATCGTCAGGCCTTACGCAAGCCCGCGATGTCTAGAGCCGAGGCTTAGACTTTCTTCAGCCAGCTGAACATGGCACGCAGATCCTTGCCCACTTCCTCAATGGGATGCTCGGCTTCGCGGCGACGGATCGCGGTGAAGCTGGCATTACCCGACTGGCTCTCCAGAACGAAGTCACGAGCAAATTGACCCGTTTGGATTTCCGACAGAATCTTACGCATTTCAGCGCGAGTTTCGTCGGTGATGATGCGAGGGCCACGGGTGTAGTCACCATACTCAGCGGTGTTGGAGATGCTGTCGCGCATCTTGGCAAGGCCACCTTCAACCACCAGATCCACGATCAGCTTTACTTCGTGCAAGCACTCAAAGTAGGCCAGCTCGGGCTGGTAACCAGCTTCTACGAGAGTTTCAAAACCAGCTTTGATCAGTGCGCTGAGGCCGCCGCACAGTACCACCTGCTCACCAAACAGGTCGGTTTCCGTTTCTTCGCGGAAGGTGGTTTCGAGAATGCCGGCGCGAGTACCACCGATGCCCTTGGCATAGGCCATGGCGCGATCGCGCGCCTGCCCCGTCGCATCCTGGTATACCGCAAACAGGCAGGGCACCCCTTCCCCTTGCTCATAGGTACGGCGTACCAGGTGGCCGGGTCCCTTAGGAGCCACCATCAGCACGTCCACATCAGCGGGGGGAACAATTTGACCAAAGTTAATGTTGAAACCGTGGGCAAACAGCAGCGCCTTACCTGCGCTCAGGTTAGGAGCGATTTCGTTTTTGTAAATGGTTCTCTGCACTTCATCGGGCAGCAGAATCATGATCATGTCAGCTGCGGCAGACGCATCCGCCACGGATTTAACGGGCAACCCTTCGGCTTCGGCTTTTGCCGCAGACTTACTGCCGGGGTACAGACCCACAATCACGTTCACGCCGCTGTCACGCAGGTTGAGGGCATGAGCATGCCCCTGGGAACCGTAACCAATGATGGCGACCGTCTTACCGGCTAATAAGTCAAGATTCGCGTCCGAGTCATAGTACATCCGAGCCATAGGGAAAATTCTCCGTGGAGCAAGCGGTAGTTTTTGTGCAGCCTTTCATCTTACCAGAGTGGTAGAACCATCGGGCAGCTTGGGAAGATTTCCGTGCAGAAATACGCCAGTTTTATGAGCCTGTTCTCCCCCCTGAGGCGTAGGTCCGTGAATAGAATCCACAGAAAATACCGAGAACCCCGTGTGGGAAGGGTGGATACATCAGCACCTCACTCTCCCCACATTGGGTTTTCGGAGAAGCTCCCAGCAAGAGGTTAAGTTCTAAAGATTTTCCTAAGTTTTGTATGGTCAAACTCATTACTTTAGAGGATCAAGTTGTGGCTCTAGACAGCCCCTCCAGCACGACGATCGCCATTCTTTTCCCGCCTTTATGGCAGGGGTGAAGAACCTCGAATTCGACAGGATGGGTTGTACAATGAGGCCATCAATGCCCTACCAAAGGGGTCGTATGTGTAAGAGTGCTTCCCTGCTCTTCATTTACAGACGTTTCGTTAATCGCCTGAGCCGCTCTACCGTTGGTAAGCTAGCCGCCCTAGAACAACCTCAAATACTCAAAGTAAGCTTACCGCTTGGATTGAAAGGCTGTTTCAAAACCCTGCTTGGCCAAGGGCACATCAAATAAACCTTCTGCATTCCTTACGTTCCCGTACGCCTGTGCCTGCTGCTCCTGATCTGGCGATCGCCCTACGCTCTGGCCACCCTCAAGTCTTGGCGTCGAGCGACTGCAACATCTCTGTGGGGCACCAGGCGGTTGAATCAAATGCTCTATTGGCTGTGAACACCCGTAACTGGCATGGCAGTATTACACGGTAGTTGGCTCCCCCAGTCCCTTAATCCTACAGTTCCTCTATCGTCTCAAGTAGAGGAAGCTCCTTCAGAACGGCGATCGCAAGCCTGCTTTTTCCTCTGGGGTGAAATGTGGCGGCGGGTTGATCCCTTACCCGAAGGGGATGGGCAGGTGGCTCATCCGTTTGCGATGGAGTGGCCCGAGTTGCGCTCGATGCTACAAGAGTTGGTGCAATCGCAACAACTGGTTTGGCCCCTAACCGACGTTCCTCTAGAAGACCCTGTGGCCGCGACTCCCCGGCGAGGACGAGGACGTAAAGCCTCAACCGTTGAACCAATCCCGACTCCCGATGCTGCGCGCTGGCAGGCGATCGCCTTTTCCCTTCCGGCCGATCGCATTCAAACCGACGTGGGGGTTGCCTGGCTACCTCGACATTCGGCCCAGGACGTTGACTCCGATCAACCGCCTCCAACCCTGCAAACCTGGCAAGTCTGGGGGATTTGCCTGACCCCGTTGGAAGCCTTTCGTGTCCTCAACGCGCTTCCCCTGGGTTGGGTCAATACTTCAGAATCATTCATGGGGGACGATTTGCGGTTCTGGTCGCACAGTGCCCGCTGGAGCCTGGACCTGTTAGCGCGATCGCGCTTCTTGCCCAGTCTGAAACAGGATGGCATATCGGGGACGGGGCGCTGGCAGGTACTCCTCGATAGCAACGTCGACCAGGAGCGCTTGCAGCAGTTTGTACGCCGCATGCCCGGAGCATGTTGCACCTATCAGCACCGATCAGAGGTTCCCACTGCACCCCGCTTTACCTCACCCCGCTTAATTCTGCTGGATTTTCTCAACCATACGATTGAGGCTCAGGTGCGAGGGGCGATCGGTCACAACACGGTTCCGACGTTGCCGTTCCCTAAAGATTCCGTCGTTTACCAGTGGCTCCAGAGCCTCGGCTCAGAACCTCAGTTGAACGCTGACACCAATCATCTAGAGCGTCTTAGCACCCTGTTGCTCCAGTGGAGCGCCCCGCTGCAACTGCACCTGGCCCAGCAGATTGCCAGCTTTCGCGTTTGCTTATGTCTGCAACCGCCACCTCAGGGAGAAACAACCTGGACGCTGGCCTACGCATTGCAGGCCACCGACGATCCCGAATTTCTGGTCAGCGCTCAGCGTATCTGGAGCAACCCCATCGAACGGCTTACCTACCAGGGCCGTGTGATTGAGCAACCCCAGGAAACCCTATTGGCTGGGTTGGGGCTGGCCTCTCGCCTGTACCCGTTGATTGAGCCCAGCTTATATGACCGCCAACCAGAACTCTGCACGCTTGATCCACGTCAGGCTTACGACTTCATCAAGTCTGGTGCAGCTCGCCTGCAAGACAGTGGCATCGGGGTTGTTTTACCCGCCAGCCTGACCCGTCAGGAAGGTTGGGCCAACCGTTTGGGTCTGAGTGTCAAGGCAGATCCGCCTAAAAAGGGCAAAGGACTGGGGCTGAAAAGCCTGCTCAATTTCCGTTGGGAGCTGACCATTGGGGGCCAAAATCTCAGCAAAGCGGAATTCGATCGCCTCGTTGCTCTCAACACCCCTTTAGTCGAGATTAATGGCGAGTGGGTTGAGTTGCGATCGCAAGACATCAAAGCTGCCCAAACCTTCTTTGAAGGCCGCAAGGATCAGATGTCCCTTTCCCTGGAAGATGCGCTGCGCATCAGCACAGGGGATACCCAAATAATTGAAAAGCTACCTGTATTGAGCTTTGAGGCTTCGGGCGCGTTGCAGGAGTTGATCAACACCCTGACCCAGGGCAACGAAACTATTCAAGATGTTGAACCACCCTCTGATTTTCGGGGGGAATTGCGTCCGTATCAGCTTCGGGGGGTTTCCTGGTTGGCGTTTTTACAACGCTGGGGTTTGGGAGCCTGTCTTGCGGATGACATGGGTCTGGGCAAAACCATTGAATTTATCGCCTTCCTGTTGCACCTGAAAGAACAGGGAGCACTGGAAAAACCGACCCTGCTGGTATGCCCTACCTCTGTATTGGGCAACTGGGAACGGGAGGTTAAACGGTTTGCCCCCAGCCTGAAGGCATTTGTCCACCATGGAGATAAGCGATCGCAAGGCAAAGATTTCCTCAAAACTGTGAAGGGGAAAGACCTGTTGATCACCAGCTACGCCTTGCTCTACCGAGATGAGGCCGACTTAAAGAAGGTGGAATGGCAGAGCGTGGTGCTGGATGAAGCCCAGAACATTAAGAACCCAGAAGCCAAGCAATCTCAGGTGGCCCGACAGCTAGAAGCTGAGTTTAAGGTTGCCCTCACCGGGACTCCCGTGGAGAATCGTCTGTCAGAACTGTGGTCCATTATGGACTTCCTCAACCCTGGCTACCTGGGGCCGCGCAACTTCTTCCAGCGACGATTTGCAGTGCCGATTGAGCGGTATGGAGATACGGACTCGTTGCAGACATTGCGATCGCTCGTTCAACCCTTCATCCTGCGTCGTCTTAAAACCGATCGCACCATCATTCAAGACCTGCCCGCCAAACAGGAGATGACGGTGTTCTGTGGCCTGACCGCTGATCAAGCCGCCCTCTATCAAACACTGGTAGAACAATCGATGCAGCAGATTGATGAAGCTGATGGCATCCAGCGACGAGGGCTCATTTTGGCGCTGCTCACCAAACTAAAGCAGGTCTGTAACCATCCGCTGCTGCTGCAAAAAGAGGCCGTAGAGGATGAAGACGTTAAGGAAATTAATGTCAATACCCTGCCACCTTCGGGTAAGTTGCAACGCTTGCAGGAAATGTTGGAGGAGGTGTTAGCGGAGGGCGATCGCACCCTCATCTTCACCCAGTTTGCTACCTGGGGCAAATGGCTCCAGGCCCATCTGCAGCAGCAGTTCAACCGCGATGTGTTGTTCCTATACGGCGGCAGCAGTAAGAAACAGCGGGAGGCGATGATCGATCGCTTCCAGAATGATCCGCAGGGGCCACGTATTTTCATTCTCTCTCTCAAAGCTGGGGGCGTCGGTCTGAATTTGACCCGCGCCAACCACGTCTTCCACTACGATCGCTGGTGGAACCCTGCTGTGGAAAACCAGGCCACCGATCGCGCTTTCCGCATCGGCCAGACCCGCAACGTGCAGGTTCACAAATTCGTCTGCACCGGCACCTTAGAGGAACGCATTCACGAACTCATCGAAAGCAAAAAAGCTTTAGCTGAGCAAATCGTTGGGACTGGCGAAAACTGGCTCACGGAGCTGAATTCAGATCAACTGCGAAATCTGCTTCTGCTCGATCGCAGTGCTGTCATTGACGATTAACGTCCCTACATAACCCCAGTTTGGGGTAAGGGCTTTTTCGAGGGGCGCGCAAGGCGCGCCCCTCGAAAAAGCCCATTTTGTCGTGCGCTATGCGCACGACAAAATGGGCTTATCCCGAATTGAGGTTACATAGTTGAACCCTTTTGGTGGCATTCCATAACCGTCACCACAAAGGGTTCAACTATGAGCATCCAGAATGATGCAGGTTAACCATACGAAAAAGCGCCCCCTTAGGGGCGCTTTTTTAATCAATCAGTTAAGAATTAACCGTTGATAGCAGGAGCGGTCAGAGCGACAGGAGCAGCCTCACCAGCAGCCAAGTCGAGGGGGAAGTTGTGAGCGTTGCGCTCGTGCATTACTTCCATACCCAGGTTCGCACGGTTCAGAATGTCCGCCCAGGTGTTCACTACCCGACCCTGAGAATCCAGAATCGACTGGTTGAAGTTGAACCCGTTCAGGTTGAACGCCATCGTGCTGATACCCAGCGCGGTGAACCAGATTCCTACTACAGGCCATGCACCCAAGAAGAAGTGCAGTGCGCGAGAGTTGTTGAAAGAAGCGTATTGGAAAATCAGACGACCGAAGTAACCGTGGGCTGCCACGATGTTGTAGGTCTCTTCTTCTTGTCCAAACTTGTAACCATAGTTCTGAGACTCAGTCTCGGTGGTCTCACGCACCAGAGAAGAGGTCACAAGAGAACCGTGCATCGCAGAGAACAGAGAACCACCGAACACACCCGCTACACCCAACATATGGAAGGGGTGCATCAGAATGTTGTGCTCTGCCTGGAACACGAACATGAAGTTGAAGGTACCGGAAATACCCAGGGGCATCCCGTCAGAGAAGGAACCTTGACCGATGGGGTAGATCAGGAACACTGCGGTTGCTGCTGCAACAGGTGCAGAGTAAGCAACGCAGATCCAGGGACGCATACCGAGACGGTAGGACAGTTCCCACTCACGACCCATGTAGCAGAAGACGCCGATCAAGAAGTGGAATACAACCAGTTGGTAGGGACCACCGTTGTAGAGCCACTCATCGAGGGAAGCAGCTTCCCAGATGGGGTAGAAGTGCAGACCAATGGCGTTGGAAGACGGAACAACCGCGCCAGTGATGATGTTATTGCCGTAGAGCAGAGAACCAGCTACAGGCTCACGGATACCGTCGATGTCCACAGGAGGAGCAGCGACGAAGGCAATGATGTAGCAGATGGTGGCGGTGAGCAGGGTGGGGATCATCAGAACGCCGAACCAGCCTACATAGAGGCGGTTGTTGGTGCTGGTGACCCAGTTACAGAACTGCTCCCACACATTGGCGCTCTCGCGCCGCTGAAGGGTAGTCGTCATAATGAGTGCTTCGTTATGTATGAAGAATTGATCCGGGAACAGGCCGGGGTTGCTCTCACGAATGTGAACAATCCGTAACCGTTCTTAATTAAGAGCTTAAGGGGAAAGTTTCGTTTTGTAAAGGGTCTCCGCACATCTTTAAGGGCTTGTTCTGTAGGAGTTGTGAGCTAACACAGCAGAGCAATCCAAGACCTCTATCCAATAACGGATTCATAAACGCAGGACTTACATAGGAGATTTCTGAGAAACAATATCCCCATTATTTGGAAAAAAGGCGCGGCTTCGCCGCGCCTTTTTTCCAAATAATGGGGAAGTTCTTATCTGGAAATCTCCATAGGCGTGTGGCGTGTGGCAGACGAAACCGGCTACACACCACCCAGGCAGTGGTTACAGCGAACTTGCCTAAGCCCCGAAACGGCTAAAATCCGCTCATTCTTGTCAAAGCCTTCTCATAATCTGAAACCCTTGCAATGGGGGCGGGGCATGCAGCCTCGCTATCGCAGGGGTTTCAGATTGTTAAGCTCGGTAAACGAATGCCCCAGAGGCCTTGTGCGTAAAGGTCAGCTATGGGGCATGAAGAATAATTCAGGCTAAAAGACAAGGGAGCCAGGCTATACCCGCCTCCCTTGTGAGGGTTCAGCCGGGAGGCCAGGTCATGGAGCGCCCACCCAGTACATGCAGGTGCAAGTGATCGACGGTCTGCCCGCCGTCTTCCCCGTTGTTAATAACAACCCGGTATCCCTTCTCTAAGCCCAACTGGTCGGCGACCCGTTTTACTGTCATGAGCAGGTGGCCTAGAACTCGGTGGTCTTCGGGGACGGCGTCTGCCAGTTTGGGTAGAGGTTGTTTGGGAACGACGAGCACGTGGACGGGAGCCTGGGGGTTGATATCGCGGAAGGCGATCGCCAGCTCATCTTCATAAATAATGTCGGCGGGGATTTCTCGCTGAATAATGCGGGTGAAGAGCGTTACGCCATCACTCATAATCTGACCCTCATAAACGATTCAGTAGGGTTGTGTGGTGTGCGGTGCCACTACACACAACCAGTTTTATGTTGCAATGCTGAAATTTTAAGGGTTTCCCAGGATTTATGAGTGCCGGGATGAAGGTGGTGTTCTAGGGATGTGGATGGGGTGTAGTGAAAGGGGCACTTCGTCCCCCTTTCACTACACCTCTTTGAAACATAGCCACTTCAGGCTTAAGACGCCAGTGGGGATTTTTCGAGAGCCTGAATGTGTTGGGCGATCGCCTGACTACGGCGTTGAATGCGAGCTAAGCAATCCATTGAACCCTGAGAATCCAGGGGAAACTCTTCGGCAAGGATTTTGTAATTTTCAGCCTGGCGTGCTGTCTGGTAGATCAACCGAAACAGGCTGGGAGAACAGTCTTTAAATGTAGTTCTCCGGCGTTTTCTGGCTTGCCGAGTCACCTCCTGAAGCAATAGCTCCAGTTGGCTTTGTGAGTGACGAATCCGGCTGAGCTGCTGCTGAAGGGATTCCTTACTGGCAGGCAGGCGCAGATAGATGGATTGATTAATGGAGTACAGTTCAGTTAAAACATAACCGAGAGCTTCGGAGTCACTCATACCTGTAACGTGACCTCAGGAAACATCGATGAAAAGTACTATAGGGTTTACAGAGCGGAGCCCGTAGCATCCCTGGAGACAAAACACCAAGATGACGGGCTCTACCAGAACACGTTGCACCCTATACTTCTGTTTATACGTGTTTTTACGGGATACTCCGTAATGGAAGCGAGCTCTTCATAGAAGATTCATTGATTGGTTCTGTAAGTTCACGAGGCTTACAAATTTAGCTCACAGCAGAGCTGGAGCGTCTTATAGGTCGTTGATAGAAAGTCGGTATGGCTGGCGTGATGCGGCGTCTCACCCTTCCGTTCCAGCAAAATTGGCTATGAGTATAAAAAACGGTATTAGGATGTTGACGGTGGATTTTCCTGTTCTTCCATCAGCATAATGATGCCTTGAATAGAGCCTTGCAGGCCGATGAGGGGTGTACAGGTGATGTAACATTGGATACTTCGGCCCCGACGGTTGATGGCAGGTAGGAAGATGCCCGCTCCATCTATGGAGGTGCCAGAGAGGCAGGCGCGGATGGGGTTACGGAGTTGTTCGACGGGGAGGCCAATGTCCAGGTTGAGAAAATTTTGATCGATCGCCTCTTCAGTGCGGATACCCCAGAGGTCTTCGGCCTTGTAGTTCCAGATTTGGACGCGGAGATCGCGATCGACCACGATCACA
Source organism: Leptolyngbya sp. PL-A3 (assembly GCF_039962325.1). NCBI lineage: Bacteria > Bacillati > Cyanobacteriota > Cyanophyceae > Leptolyngbyales > Leptolyngbyaceae > Leptolyngbya > Leptolyngbya sp. PL-A3. Next base: position 5,190 of record NZ_JAMPLB010000005.1, on the reverse strand, counting down.
CCACCCTTCAGACTGGCCAGGATGGACTCTAGAAAAGCATTGCTCTGGTTGAGTTCTTCGCTACGGCGCTGGAGTTCGTCGTTGACGGTTTGCATTTCCTCATTGGTGGACTGCAACTCCTCATTCATAGTCTCCAATTCTTCGTTGGTGGATTGGAGTTCTTCGTTGGTGGTTTCTAGTTCTTCGTTGCTGGATTGTAATTCCTCGTTGGTTGTCTCCAACTCCTCATTGGTGGACTGGAGTTCCTCGTAGGCCGTTTCTAGCTCCTGGTTAGCGTACTCCAGTTCCTCTTGTAACCGTTTGTAACGGGTGATCTCGACAAAGTTGATGGAGACGCCCAACACTTGATTGCCTGCATCGAACAGCGGAGTCACTTGTATATCTAGAAAGATTTGCTCGTGTTGAGATTGCCAGGGCACATCGCGAAGGTGTACGGTGCGGCGATCGCCATAAGCCTGGTCAATACACGATCGCAACTCCACGGGGCGGTAGGAGATCTCCAGGTCTTGCAGCGGTCGCCCAATATCTTGAATGGCGAGATTAAAGAGGTTGCGGGCCTGCTCACTGCACAGCACCAGAGAACCCTGAATATCGACCACAATCCGCGCAATGGGGCTGTTATCAAAGGCCAGATCTCGAAGTTTAACCATGTTAGACAAAGGACTCAGCTCCTCGTCATCGCTTTGCTGAGTCATTTTCAACAGTTGATTGCCCAAACGTAGGCGGGGCACGTTGGTAAAAACGTGATATTTCAAGCTAACGGGGGTAAACATAGCTGATTGGCTTAGCAACATTTCAGCTTTGCCCAAAAACAGAAACCCGCCATCCCTCAACGCCAAGTGAAACCGAGACAAAATTCGGGCCTGAGTTTCTGCATTGAAATACATGAGGGTATTGCGACACACCAACAAATCAATTTTGGAGATGGGTGCATCTTGAATCAGATCATGCCGGCCAAAAATTACAGAGCGGCGCAGATCCTTACGAAAGGTGTAGCGGTTATCGTTCTTTTCAAAAAAGTTTTTGACCTGAACTGGCGACAGCCCTTCAATATCTTGAGCAGAATAGGTAGCCGACCGAGCATGGGCCAGAGCTTCCTCATCCACATCGGTTGCGTAAACTTTGACCCGCTCTTGAAATTGGTGAACGCCGAGGGCGTCCGCTAACACCATCGAGACTGTATAGGCTTCTTCCCCCGAAGCACACCCCACACTCCACACCCGAATCGGTTCGCTGCTGTCTTTAGAAGCCAGAATACGGGGGATAATCTCCTCACTGATGTAGTCCCAGAAGGGGCGATCGCGAAAAAATGATGTGACATTAATCAGCAACGTATTGAAGAGTTCATTGAACTCTTCGGGATGCACCTGCAAATAATCGAGATAGTCGTTATACCCAATTATTGAAACAACCTGCATTCGCTTATTAACGCGCCGTATCAGGCTGGAGCGTTTATACCCTGTAAAGTCAAAACCCCGGCTGTTTTTGATGTGGGTCAGTAAGGCTTCGAAATCAGCATCGGGTTGTGTCTCTGTCACGGTAGGGCTCCCTTATAGCCGGCCGATGATGGAAGGTTAGAGTTATCCATCTAAATCGCAAAATCAACTTTACCGCATCGGTTTGAGCTTGGTTAAGAGCATGTTGAGACGGCAACTCTACTAGACGTATCGGACGTCATCCAGCCCATTCTGAATCACAGGTCCGGTGTTGCTTAGCATGGGTTAAAAAATTCTAGAAGGAGTTGAGTTGAATCTTCCTACGCTGCACACACGGCAATAACGTTTCATACCCGCTCTCACACAAGTCTTTAGGAGATTTCCAGTCACGCAATGACCACCATGATGTGGGTGATTTGCCCACGCAGCAAGCAAACCACCCACATCACAGGGAAATTCTTATGCAGAACTCTCATGAATCTTCAGGACTGATCGACGTATGGGATTTTGTTAACTTCTGTTGCATGACCACCTGGCGCACTATGGTGGCATGCTTCTCTGCTTCATCAGCCCGAGTCATAAACTGGTTCTCTGATAGGGAGCGAGCCTGGCTACGGGCATGAGCTGCCAGGCGGCGGGCCAGAGCTGCCTTCTCTTCTAAAGCGCGAAGCGCCGACCACAATGCCCGCTCAACGTCGTTGGTTTGCTCGGCCACTAAGCTGTCCATAGAGTAGGCATGCCCCACGTGACAACGGAACCGAATTAATTCCCCCTCACGCAGTTCCCACAGCACCCCTCCACAATCAGGGCAAGTCATTGGGCTGGGGGAATTGAAATGCTGGCCCTCTTCCCGTTCGGTCTTGTCCTCGGCAACCCGCTCTGCTTCGTGGATCATATCTTCTGGCATGGCGATGGCACCTTCAAGAAATTCTTCAGAAAGCTGAACCAGTTGATGGGCGATCGCTTCAATCGGCAGAATGTAGTCTACATCAACGTTGGCGATCGCACTCCGCACCATGCCATCAAAGGCGACCTCAGCGGGGTCTTGAACGATCGCCAGCCCTCCCTGGGATTTAACCATTGCCAGACCTGCAACGCCATCGTCTAGCGCGCCAGATAGCAGCACCCCGGTAACCCATCGCCCATAGCTGCGGGCAGCCGAGTGAAACAGGGTGTCAATCGCTGGACGGTGGCCGTTTTCCCGAGGCCCCTGGCTAAGACGCATTTGCCCTTTTTGGATCAACAAATGGTAATCAGGAGGGGCAATATAGATATGCCCAGGGCGGATTGATTCACCATCCTGGGGGTGCCGTACTGGTAACTTCCCAACACGGCTCAATATCTTGGGAAGGAAGCTGGTGCTTTGACTCGGAAAGTGAACCACAATGAAAAGGCTGGCCTCTAAGGTTTCAGGTAGATGCTTAGCCAGTTGGGTCAGCATTTCAACACCACCCGCCGATGCTCCAACGACGATGATATTTAGTTTGGCCGGGATGTAGTCAGGCTGAGCATTCAAGGTATCGTCCTGTGGTTTGGTTACTGGCAAGTGAGTAACCGTTATTTTCTAGGAGCCTGTGCAAGCCTCCAGAAGATAACCCATCACCCATTGCGTAGAACCAGTTTATAAAGCTGGAAAAGTTGATTCTTTGTGTAAGTAGCGCCAAAAAACCAATTCAAACAGACTCTTAAGTGATACCAGGTTACAGCCTTATATTCATCATCCCAGGGGAGTTATTCCTCTGTTTCAGTGGGCAACCAGCGGGGCAATTCAACCCGAAAAATAGCCCCTTCCCCTAACCGGCTCTCAACGGTAATACTGCCTTGCATCAGCTCAACAATAGCTTTGCAAATAGACAGCCCCAATCCTGCTCCCCGGTTCTGGCGACTGTTTCGTTGGGAAGCCTGCCAAAATTCTCGGAAGATACGGAGTTGATCTTCGGGAGCAATACCGATGCCCGTGTCACTTACCACGATAGCGATGCGGCCTTCCGGCAACTCCCACAAGTTGACACAGATACTGCCGGTATCGGTGAATTTGATAGCGTTCGATAGAAGGTTCACCACAACCTGACGCAGGCGCAAAATGTCGTTGGTGACCACAAGTGGCTCTGTGGGCAGGCGCAGATGAATTTGTAGCGCTTTTTGATCGGCGAGCGATCGCAACTCATCTACCGTAGACAGCAGCAAATCCCGCAAATCAACAGGCTCAGGATTGAGCGTTAAACGAAATGATTGGAGCCGCGAATGACTCAACATGTCTTCAATGATGGTAAGCAAGCTTCGACCATTATTGACAATGCGCTCAGTAATACTGACAAAACGCCCTTCTCGTTTTTGTTGAAAGTGTTGTTGCAGCAGTTGCGCCAGCCCCAGAATAGCGCTCAAGGGCGTAATCATTTCATGAGAAAGGGCTGCAATAAACTGGGTTTTGAGGTGATCAACTTCTCGTAATTCCAAATTTTGCAGTTGCATCTGGCGCAGTTGCTCTTCAGCTCGTTTTTGAGGCGTGATGTCGCGCACGAGCCAGCGAATGGGGAGTGGCGTTGCCTCTGACGAAGAATTTTGTGAAGCGGGATGCACCATTTCCATGGTTAATGAGGCATCAAATAACGTTTGTCCACGGCTGCAAAGTTTCGCTTGCCAATCTTGCACCCGATGCAGCGTGGGGAGTTGATTGAGCAAACTCAGAAAGGCGTGGCGGTGGTCATCATAGACAAAGCTCACGAGGGGCTTACCGACCATATGGTCAGGTGGCATATTGAAGAGCCGCCCGGCTGCAATGTTTGCCTCCTGTATCAGGCCATAGCCATTGGTAATGAGATAGCCATCTGGGGCAAAATCAAACAAATCTCGATATCGCTGACGCTCCCGCTCTAAATCGGCTTGCACTCCCGTTAGGGCTTCTTGCTGCTGACGTAGCTCTTCATCAGCAACCTGCAATTCTTCTACAGTAGATTGCAACTTCTCTAGGCACTGGACGACGAGTTCAGGCCGTTGACAGGCAGTTTCGGCAATACTCGCAAATAATTGCTGTGCTTCCTGAGAGACCAGGGAGAATTCTTGTGTAGATAGATCTTCTACGTTTCGGTCAATCATACCCATCTGCTCCAACTTCAGAAAACAGCTAGCACTCTACCCAAAAACAAAAGCTACCAAAAAAGAAATAGCTGTCGCCCCTCTAAAGTATGAAGCATTTTATTTAATTTTAGAAACAAGCAAAACAGCCCCGAAAGGTAGTGATAATCATTAATTTTAGAGTCTACAGCTCAGGCCGTAAAGGCAAGTTTGAACACTTTTCCACCCTTTTTAGGCAAATGCATAATGCGCCTTACGGCAGACCTATAAAAGCTACTTTTTTTCTAGGCTAGATCATGCTTCTAGTTCTCAGAAGGATTGATTAGCCTCAATTCAGCGAAAAATGTAGTGCAAAAAACAAGTGATAAACCTAATAGTTTCTATAATTTAGTTCTATCAGGAAGCTTTTTGTCCTCGGGCTATTGATTTATAGAGGATTGAGGCTGTTTAATTCATCATTAATCCTGTCATAAGTTTTCCATTGGGTGACAATGGGTTTGAACCTATTGCATGTAGATAATCCCCAAATAATAATGACAGAGAGAATTTATAAGAAATTTATCTTGCTAGGGCGTGTCATCAATTAGCCCCTCTGTCGGCTTAGAATCAAAAATCTGAGTTTTTGAAGCCAAAGAGGGAGATGTTACTATGGTGCGCCGTTATGGCCTGCGGGATGAGC